>JANORY010000001.1:0-1130 GCA_031415535.1 Burkholderiales bacterium
TCGTTGACCGCGCTTTATTCGCCGGTCGATATTTACGAGGCGAAAATCAGCCTGCTGGCTACTGAATTCATTGGCCCGCTGTCGTCGGTGGCTCCGACGTTTTATCATTTTTACATCACCGATACCATTGATTTTCAGGGAGTTAAATGCGCCAACGTCTTTTTTGCCCCTGCTTTCAAAGGCGACCTGGCATTCACGGGAAACCTGCTCGTCGCGCTTGATTCAACATTTGCTGTGCGGCGCGTGGAGATGGGAATTTCGAAGCAAATCAACCTCAATTCCGTTTCCGACCTGCGAATTGAACAGGAGTTTTCCTTCGTCGGCGAGGGCCAAAACCGGCGGCTGATGCTTTCCAAAGACGACGTGCGGATGGAATTTTCCCTCTTCAAACTGTCCGGAGGCCGCACCGTTATCGGCAAAAAATCGGTGCATTATTCCGATATCCGACCAGGCGAACCGCTGCCCGACAGTCTCTTTCGGCCCATTCAAAAACAACTGGAATTGGACAGTTCGCGACTGCGTTCGGAGGTGTTCTGGCTCGAAAACCGGCCCGCGCCGCTGCCCGAACGGGAGCAGCGGATTTACAGCCTCATCGACTCCATTCAACGGCATCCAATTGTTCGACGGTTGATTTTGACCTCTCGACTGGCGTCCACGTCCTATCACAAGCTCGGAAAATTTGACCTCGGCCCGATGAGTGCGACGTATTCCTTTAACGACGTGGAAGGCTCCCGTTGGCGAATTGGCGGGCGAACGAGCGACCATTTTTCCAAAAACTGGCAACTCGAAACGTACACGGCTTACGGCCTGCGCGACCATCGATGGAAGTATTTCCTCGCCGCGACGCATGCTTTTGGCAAGCATTCGCCGCGCCGATATCCGATGTTTCAATGGACGATTTCGTATCAGGACGACATTCAGACGGCAGGCCAGGAGTTCCAATTTTTGAGAAATGACAACCTGATAAACTCCTTTCAGCGCGATACGAACTCGCTGGCGATTTACAATCGGGCCTGGAAAAGCAGTTTTCAGCGTGAATTTTTGAGCGGTTTCAGCTTCGCGCTGCTGTTCGAGCGGTCGGAAAAGACCTCGGCGGGCAGCCTGTTTTTTGATTACACACAGCCCTCGAC
>JANORY010000002.1:0-32329 GCA_031415535.1 Burkholderiales bacterium
CCAAAGGTGCAGATGAATTGAGCGGCGGGCGGCTGTCGGCGGCCTGCGGCACTGCTCGGTCGATCGGGTCGGTAGCCGTCTCGCCCATCATGGTGGCGGCTAGCCGTTGCGGACTGGTCGAGGCAACCGTTGTATGTTGCACCGCCGCGCCGCGCCGCAGCACCGTTACCGAATCGGCATAGGCCATGACTTCCCGGAATTTGTGGGTGATCAATAGCACTGTGCACTGACCGCTGCGCGCGAATTCACGCAGATGACCCAGCACCTCATCGGCCTCTTGCGGGGTCAAAACCGAGGTCGGTTCATCGAGAATCAGCAATCGTGGCTTCAGATAAAGTTGCTTGAGTAATTCAAGCTTTTGTTTTTCGCCGGCAGCCAACTCGGCCGGTCGAGCATCCAGATCCAGCGAGAATGGCGTGCTCGCCAAAAAGGTCTTCAGCTCGGCACGTTTCGATTTCCAGTTGATCACTGGCCCGGTCTTGCCACCGGCCAGCAGCAAGTTCTCGGCGACGCTCATGCCGGGTGCCAGCGTGAAATGCTGGTAGACCATGCCGATGCCGAGCGCGCGGGCGACCACCGGATTGGCAATGTCCCGTTCGCGGCCGTCGCACAGGATGCTGCCGGCTTCGGCGCGGTGAAAGCCCGCGACACATTTGACCAGGCTGCTCTTGCCGGCACCGTTCTCACCCAACAAGGCGTGGACGCTGCCGCGCGCAACATTGATCGAGACGCGATCGAGTGCGGTGAAGCTGCCGAAGCGCTTGGTCAGCTCGACGGTTTCGAGCGCCATGGCGCCGGTCGGTGCCGGTATTGCGTCGATATGAACTACCGACATATAGGCTTCGACATATCAGTGCGCCTCACCGATCACATCGAGCACCGCCTGCGACGTGGTGTACGCGCCGAAGACACCACCTTGCATGGCAACCATATTCAGTGCGGCCAAATGGTTGGCATAGTCGGTCGCCGCCGTGCAATCGGACAGCAACAAGCATTCAAAGCCGCGATCATTGGCTTCACGCAAAGTGGTGTGCACACACACGTCGGTAGTGATGCCGCTTAACAGCAGATTAGTGATGCCGCGCGTTCTGAGAATCAGCTCAAAATCGGTTGCGCAAAATGAACCCTTGCCGGGCTTGTCAATGATCGTCTCGCCGGGCAGGGGTGCCAACTCCGGAATGATCTGCCAGCCCGCCTCACCGCGCACCAGGATACGGCCACACGGCCCTGGGTCGCCGATGCCGGCACCGCCCGCGCCGATCTGTTGCGAACGCCAGCGCTTGTTGGCCGGCAGGTCCGAGAGGTCCGGCCGATGGCCTTCACGGGTGTGCAGAATATGAAAGCCATCGCTGCGCATGACCGCCAGCAATTTTTGTAAGGGTTCGATCGGCGCGCGAGTCAGTGAAATGTCATAGCCCATTTTGTCGACATAACCACCGACACCGCAAAAATCGGTTTGCATATCAATGATGACCAAGGCCGTGTTTTGCGGCCGCAGGTCGCCGTTATACGGCCAGGCATACGGTGTCGCCTGAATATAGCGCTGCATGCTCAAGCGGCCTTCTGCACCACCGCTGCGGCGGTGACCAAGGGATGTGTTTGCGGGCCAAGGTACGCGCGTGTCGGCGGCGCAAAGCCGCACGAGCTGCCATCGGTCTGTTGCACGCTCCAGGGCAGCGTGTAACGGCCAGCAGCCATGTCGTGCATGTAGGTGTACGGGCAGTCTTGCGCGCCGCCCTTCACGGCCACATAACCGCGATGATAAAGCTGATAGATATTGTTCTCGACGCCCCAGCCGCTGCGCGCTTCACGCAGCAGGTCGGGCCGCAGCTCAGCGGTAATAATCTCGTCCGGCCGACCGCCGCCCTGCACCAGCACCGTGCCGTCGAAATTGCAGAACATGGCCTCGCCCATCGAGTCGAAGCTGCCATCACTGCCGCACATACACACGCTGGCGGTGTAGGCGAGATTGCAAAATGCATTGGCCTGGTTGGTAATCTGCCAGGCGTGACGAATGGGTGCGGTGTAGCCGGCGGTGCGAATGATGATCTCAGCGCCCTTGTAAGCCGCCTCGCGCGCCATTTCGGGGAACATGCCGTCGTGACAAATGATCAGTGACAGGCGGCTGCCATTCGGGCCGTCGCAGACCGGCACGCCGAGATTGCCAGGCTCCCAGGGTTCGACCGGAACCCACGGATGTAATTTGCGGTAATAAAGTCTGATCGTGCCGGTGTCATCGATGATGAGTCCGCTGTTGTACGGATTGCCGGCCGGGTTCAGTTCCATGATTGAAAAACAGCCCCAGATTTGATGCTCGGCACAGGCGCGTTTGAACGCAGCGACCTCCGGGCCATCGAGCGAACACATGATCGCCGGGTTGGTGTCCATGCTCAAGCCGTGCAGCGAATATTCGGGGAACACTATCAGGTCCATCGTGCTTAGGTTGCGGCGCGCTTTGCCGACCAGGCTACAAATGCGCTCGGTCTGCGCGGCCAACTGCTCGGGTGTTTGCACCACCGGCAGTTGCAACTGCACAAGGCCCAGAACCACGCCCTGCTTTGATTTGTTAAGCCCGCCAAGTCCTGACATCAGTAGCTCCCGAGTGAATACCCTGTGATTAATTGAGGTTTAATGAATGATCGACGTTTCACCGATGATCGATTACTCATCGGCTCGATGACAATTCGCCGGGGGTTCCGGCGGCAACGCTGCCAGGGCGGCAGGTCAAAATGAGTATTAGCAAGGTCAGCGCATACGGTACCGTGTTGAACAGGTGATAGCCCCAACTAATGCCGACCGATTGCAGCGCCGGCCCGATCGCGCCGGCACCACCAAACAAGGCGGCTGCGCCGACACAACGCAGCGGACTCCAGCGCGCGAAAATCACCAGCGCAACAGCGATCAGTCCCTGACCGCTGGAGATGCCTTCGTTCCAACTGCCTGGGTAAAACAAGGTCAAGGAGGCACCGCCCAATCCGGCGATTGCGCCACCGGCCGCAGTGGCGGCGATTCGAATCCCGGCCACCGAGTATCCGAGGGCACGGGCGGCGTCGGCAGAATCGCCCGCCATGCGCACCAGCAGCCCGGCCCGGGTATAGGCGAACCCCCACCACAGCACACCTGCCAACAATAGACCGAGTGGCAACAAGGCGTTGACCTGCAGCGCTGAACGTACGGGTGCCAAATCACTCCAATTGCCGAGCGCAATCGCTGCAATCTGCGGTGCCTGTGGTTGGATCAGCGGCTTGCCCAGGTAAAACGCCAGTCCGGTGCCGAGCAACATCAGCGCGATGCCGGTGGCGACATCGTTGACTCGTTGCAAGGAACACAACAGCCCGTGCAACGCGCCGAGCACACCGCCAGCGAAGGCGGCAGCGACCACGCCAAGCCAGGCGGAATCCGTCAAATAGCCGACCCCAAAGGCGCTCATGGCCGAGAACACGAGTACGCCCTCAAGCCCGAGGTTGATGCGGCCGGACTTCTCGGTCAGGCATTCACCCAAGCTGACAAACAGGAACGGTACGCCAACCCGCAGAGCGCCGCCGATGATGGCGCAGACAAAGGCAATCCACTGATCGGTACTCATGCCGCCGTTCCTGCGCTGACGCGGTCTTTGGGCAGCGGCCCGGCGGCGCGGCCAAACCGGGCAAACGCCTGAGGCCAGTCACGACCACGCAGCGCTTCGCTGGCCAGTATCAACACAAACGCTATGCCCTGCAGCACCAGCACCGAGGCATCGGGCAGCCCCAGGCGACGCTGCAGCAAACTGCCAGCGGCCGCAAAGCCACCGAACAGAATTGCGACCGGAATAATCGCGATTGGATTGTGTCGGGCAATGAACGAAACCAGGATGCCGGCATAACCATAACCGGCAATCAGCGATGCATTGGCATTGGTGTGGACTGCCGCCACTTCGACGGCACCGGCCAGGCCTGCGCAGGCCCCGCCCAAGCCACAGGCTAGCAAGATGAGGCCGGTTGCCGGTAGACCGACCAGTTGTGCGGTGCGCAAATTGCCGCCGACCACGCGCACCGAAAAGCCGGATACCGTCCAGCGCAACCACCAGCCCAAGGCCAGGCAGGCGAGCACCCCGAGCACAAATCCCCAATGGATATCCGAGCCGGCAATGCCCCCTAAACGCAGGCCTTCGGCGAGCGTATGGGTTGATGGCTTGTTCAGGCTCGCCGGATCGCGCAAGGGGCCTTCGACCCAGTGCTTGAAAAGACCGATCGCAACATACGCCAACAGCAGGCTGCTGATGGTTTCGTTGATGCCGCGATACTGTCGCAGCCAGCCGGCCAACGCGGTCCAAACGCCGCCCGCCAGCGCGCCGGCCAGGCATATCAGCACCGTGCCGAACCAGTTTTCCGGAAGCGCGACTACGTACGGCAACGCGGCACACGCCAGACCCCCCAGCACCAATGCGCCTTCGCCGCCAATCAGGATAAGTCCGGCGCGCATGGGCAGTGCGACGCACAGGGCAGTCAGCATCAGTGGTGCGGCGCGCTGCAAGGTGTTTTGCCAGGAGAACCAATCGCCGAACGCGCCCTTGAACAACAGCAACCAGACCTGCAGCGGGTTCACACCGGCGAACCAGACGAACACGCCAAACAGCAGCAACGCGGCGGCAATTGCCAACACCGGAAGCGCCAGGTCATTTAGCGTATTGCGCATGGTTCGTTGATCCGGAGCAGCCCGCCCTCAGACCGAGCCGATTACGCCTTCAACCAGATAATTCATCTTCTCGAGTTCAAGATCGTTCTGCTTGAACTGTTTGCCGGCGGCCACCGCGACATTACCCTTGTTGTCCTTAAGCGGCCCTTTGAAAATATCGAAGGTACCAGCAACCATCTTCGCCTTGACCTCATCCGCATTCTTCTTGGCAGCATCGGTAACCATCGAACCATACGGCGACATCTTCACGTAACCGTCTTTTAATCCGCCGCGAATAAAGTTCGGATGCGGCTTGCCGGACTGGGCCGCTTCGACCACGGTCTTGTAGGCGGTCAGCCAATTCCACTCGGCACCGGTCAAATAGGCGTTGGGTGCGAGCTTGGCCTGACTGGCGTGATAACCACAGACCATCTTGCCGCGCTTGGCGGCGGTTTCAACCACCACCTTTGGGCCGTCGACGTGCATGGTGAAGACATCGACACCCTGGTCGGCCAGGCTGTTGGTGGCTTCCGCTTCCTTGACCGCCATTGACCAGTCGCCGGTGAAGATTACGTTGCAGGTGGTGGCCGGTTTGACCGAACGAGCACCCAACAGGAACGAATTGATATTGCGCAGCACTTGCGGAATCGGTTTGGCGGCAACAAAACCGATCTTGCCGCTTTTACTCATGTGGCCAGCGACCACCCCATTCAAGTATTGGCATTCGTCGATGTAGCCAAAAAAGCTGCCAGCGTTCTTCGGATGTTTGCCTTCAGTCCACAGGCCGCCACAATGCGCAAACCGAACGTCGGTATGTTTGGCGGCGAGCGCCAGCATATGCGGATCGAAGTATCCGTAGGAGGTCGGGAACAATACCGAGGCACCGTCTTGCATGATCATGCCGGTCATGGTCTTTTGCACGGCCGCCGTTTCCGGCACATTTTCTTCTTCGACAAGCTTGACGCCGGGCATTTTTTTCAGTTCGGCGGCGGCCTGCGCCTGCGCCTGGTTATAGCCAAAGTCGTCGCGCGGGCCAACATAGATGACGCCAACCGTGACCGGCTTTTGAGCCAGCGCCCGGCCGCTGGTACCCGCCAGTGCGGCCGCAGCACCCAGTGCAGCAACCGATTTCAGGGATTGACGGCGTTGAACAGATTTCAGATTCAATTTAATTACTCCTCGTGAGAAGGGACGTTGTGGAACTAAAGGGGTGGCAACAAACTGACGTGCGCCGAGACGACGCGCCAGCCGTCGACTGTGCGCATCCAGGTCTGACTTTGACGACCGCAACGATCGCCGTTCTGACGCCGAAATTCGACATTGGCGGTCGCAAAATCGCGCCCATAAGTCGTGATCATCGTTCGGAGCAAGTCACGTGCCAGGCCTTGGGCAGGTCTGGCAGCGCGAAACGCACAAATCTCGGCGTAGCCATACAGGTTCTCGCCGACGCCATAACGCAAGGTGTGCGGGCTGTTCCAGAACAACTCATCGAGCACCGCTACATCGTTGCTGACCAGTGCGGCCTCGTAGCGCGCAAACACAGCCGTGACTTCGGCCAGAACTTCGGGAATGTTGATCAACATTTAGAGCTCCACAGTTTTGAAATGGGCAAGGCCAGACGCTTGCAGCGCCCGGGCTGCGCGCAGCGCCAGATCCTCTCGCCACGGCGCGGCAATCAGTTGCACACCGATCGGCATACCCTCGGTGTCGGCAGGCCACATCGGTGCCGACACCACCGGGCATCCGGCAAACGAGATCGGTTGCGTCAACAGGCCCATGGCCGGTCGGGCCGGATGGCGCTGGCTGTTGACCTCGATCCACTCAGTGCCAATCAACGGTGCGCTGACCGGCGTGGCGGGTGCGATCAACAGGTCCCATTGCCGGAACAGCGTATTGACCTTGTCGCGGTAGATACTGCGAAAGCGCTGCGCCCGCAAGTACCAGTCAAGCGGCTGTAATGCACCGGCAATAAATCGGTCGACCGACAGGATTTCAAAGTCTTCGGCGCGCCGGCGAAGGTTCGGCAAATGCAGCGAGCCGCCCTCACTGGCGGTCACGACAAAGGCGGCCGCGCGGCCAAGCGCTGCATCGGGCCAGCTCACTTCATCGACCGCGCCGAGCTGTCGCGCCACCGCTTGCGCCGCTTGCCGTGCCGGTGCGCTGGCATGGTCGTGAAAGTAGCCGCCCAAAATGCCAATGCGCAGTCCGTCGAGCCCCTTACCCAGCAGCGGCGAAACCGGTTGAATACGTTGCGCATGACAGCCCGGATCAAGGGCATCTGGCCCTTGCATCGCGTCGTAGGCAGCGGCCAGCAATTCGACCCGGTCGGCAAACGGCCCGAGGTGATCGAGACTGTTGACAAACGGGAAGGTGCCGCGCCGCGACAGCCGGCCGAAGGTCGGCTTCAGTCCCCAGACGCCACACAACGACGCCGGAACCCGGATCGAACCGTTGGTGTCAGAGCCGAGCGTCAGGGGCACCTGGCCCGCGGCAACCGCCACCGCTGAACCGCCGGACGAGCCGCCGCCGATTCGACTCAAATCATGCGGATTGTGACAAGGGCCGTAGTGCTGGTTCTCGGTGGTAAATCCGTAGGCGTATTCGTCCATGTTCAGCGCGCCCATCAAGATCGCGCCCCCCGCCTGCAATCGTTGTATCAGCACGGCGTCGGCGCGCGCTGGTGGCTGATCGCGATTGATCTTCGATCCAGCCAATGTCGTCAAGCCTTCGATATCGAACAGATTCTTGACCGCAAAGGGCACACCGGCGATGGGCGATAACGCCTCGCCGCGTGCCCGGCGGACATCCACCGCTGCGGCCTCGCTGCGCGCTCGTGAAAAAGTTTTTGCGGTAAAGGCATTGACGCGCTGATCGGTGGCCTCAATACGATTGATCGCCGACTCGACCCGCTCGGCAGCGCTGGTATCGCTGGTATCGCTGGTATCGCTGCCAGATTTGATAACGTCGATATCGCCAGTTGCGCCGGTAACCGTACTGCCGCTCATGAGGTCGCTCCCGCGTCGTCCGCCGGAAACGGTGCTGGCCGAAACAGCTCCGCCAGCTCATGTTCCGGTGCCAGGACAACGGCATCTAGGCTGGCGGCGATGGCAGCGGTTCGAAGCAGGATTTCGCTGACGCGTGCCGCTCGCGCGTCGTCGAGTGGCAATCGCAGTACTGCGGCGGTTGCCACAACGTACTCAAGCATGGTGGGTGTGTGCATGGTGGGTTCGATCATTAAAGACTCAAAATTCAGGCAGTTCGGCAAGTCGCAAGCAGGCCGCCTCACGGCGCTGCCCCACTGGGCGCAACGGCGGAAGCTCCTGCGTGCAGAGTTCGCGCGCATGCGGGCAACGGCCTTGAAAACCACAGCGGCGCGGTTTGGCTTCATCGTGCATCTGGATCGGGCTGTGCGGCTCGCCGCCTTGCAGATGTTCGGTGATCTGACGACCGGATCCTGGAATGGACGCAATCAGGGCGCGGGTGTACGGATGCTTCGGGTCGGCGAACAATTCGGCGGCAGGACCGCTCTCGACGATCCGGCCCAGATACATTACCAGTACCCGATCGCACAACAAGCGCACCACGTTCAGGTCATGCGAGACGAACAGAAAGGTCATGCCGAGTTCGCGCTTCAAGTTCGCGAGCAGCTTCAGGATCACGACTTGAACCGACACGTCGAGTGCTGCGGTCGGTTCGTCGAGCACCAGTAGACGGGGCCGCAGGACCACCGCGCGCGCAATGCCGACCCGCGCCTTCTGGCCACCCGACAGTTGATGCGGAAAGCGCTGTAGAAGTTCCTGCGGCAAGCCGGTCAACTGGGCGGTCTCTTCGACCGCTTCACGCAGCTTGACGGAGCTGCGCGAATTGCTGAGCAGTCGTAAGGGCTCGGCAATCGTGTCAAACGCCGTGTATCTCGGGTTCAAGCTGTCGTGCGGATCCTGGAACACCATTTGCACGTCGCCGCGTAACTTGTGCTCGGGCATGCGACGCGGATCGATCAGACCGAGATCGGTACCGTTAAAGCGAATTTGACCATCGGTCAGCGACAGGGTACGCGTCAGCAGCCGAACCAAGGTCGACTTGCCGCAGCCCGATTCGCCGACCAGCCCAACCGTTTCGCCGGCCTGCAAGGTAAAGCTCACGCCATCGACCGCATGCAGCAAGCCCTTGCCTTTCGGCGTCTTGACCGGGAATCGTTTCGCAAGATCCATGACCTCGAGCAATCCGGCACTCATGGCACACTCACCAAGGCTTGCGGATGATGACAACGCACCAGGCCACCGGCATCGCTGACCACCGGCAGTGGCTGGGCGCACAATTCGCTGCGCTTTTCGCAGCGTGATTCGAATCGACAGGCCGGCAGATCAAGTCGACGCAGGTCGGGCAGGCCACCCGGGATCGATATCAGCTCGGCCAGATTGGTTCGGCCGACCGGTGTTGCGCCGATCAACTGCTGCGAGTACGGATGGCGTGGTTGCTCGAACAGTCTGCGGGTGCCAGCGACTTCAACCACATGACCGGCATGCATGACCACGATCCGGTCACACTGCTCGCGCGCCAGGCCGAGGTCGTGGGTGATCAGCAAGGTGGCCATACCCCGCGACTGCGCCGCTTTCTCGCGAATCAAGGCCATGATCGCCGCCTGGGTCGTGACATCGAGCCCGGTGGTGGGTTCGTCGGCGATCAGCAGCTTCGGTGCGCAGGCCAGCGCAATGGCGATCATCACGCGCTGGCACAAGCCACCGGATAACTCGAACGGATAGGCGTGATAACGGCGCTGCGGATCGGGTATTCGCATTTCAGCCAGGCACTCGATCGCGCGTGATTTGAGTTCGGCGCGGCGTGTGGTGGTGTGCCGTGCCAGCACGTCTTCAATCTGCTGGCCAATCTTGCGAATCGGATTAAGTGCCACTTTCGGATTCTGAAAGACCATCGAGATTTCGCGGCCGCGAATTTCCTGCAGATGGTTTTCCCGGGCGGTCAGTAAATCCTGTCCTTCAAAAAGCGCCGAACCCTGGGTAATGTTGGCGGCCGAATCCGATAAACCCAACAGGGCGTAGGCCAGCACACTTTTGCCGGAACCCGACTCGCCGACCAACCCGACCGTTTCGCCCTTGTCGAGCCAGACGCTGACGTCATCGAGCGCATACACCACACCGCTGCGGGTTCGAAACTGCAACGACAGGTTGCGGATGTCGAGCAGGTGCATCAGGTTCTGCGCCGTGGATCAATCAGATCGCGAAGACCGTCGCCGAGCAGATTGAAGGTGAACACGGCCAGCATCAAAACCAGGCCGGGAAAAAGCGCCACCCACCATTCGCCGGAAATAATGTGGTTGGCACCCTCGGCGACCATGATCCCCCATTCGGCTTGCGGAGGACTGACGCCCAGTCCGATAAAGCTCAGGCCGGCGGCATTCAGAATCGCCCAGCCGAGGTTTAACGAGACCTGCACCATCATCGGTGGCAAGGCATTCGGAATCAGGTGTCTGAACAGAATCCGCGCATCGCCGTTGCCGGCCAGCCGTGCGGCTTCAATAAAGCCCGCGTCGCGTCGCACATTCACCTCGGTGCGCGCCACCCGGACGTAAAACGGCAAGTTGACTACGGCAGTGGCCAGGATGATGTTGAACACTGAATTACCGAGCGCCGCGACGATGCCCATTGCCAGCACAAAGAGGGGAAAGCTCATGACCATGTCACAGCCGCGAATCACGATCCGATCCAGCCAGCCACCAAAGTAGCCGGCGGCGGCACCGAGCAGACCGCCCGCTGCGAACGATACCGCCACCGCGCTGAACGCGATCAGAAAATCAATGCGGGTAGCGACCAGTACGCGCGAGAAAATGTCGCGACCCAAGGCATCGGTACCAAACCAGTGGGCGCGTTGCGGCGCGCCGAGCGGCACACCGACATTGCTGGCCAGCGGATCGAAGGGCGCGATCCACGGGCCGATGATCGCCAACACGACAAAGCCGGCAAACAACAGCGCGGCACACAAGGTGAACGGATTCTCGGCCAGCACATAACGGCTGTGCGACCACCAGGTGCTGCTCGCGGGTGCGGCGCTCGGCGCTCGGGCAAACAGCGCTGAAGTGGGCGGGGTCGTGGTCATCGTGGCTCGCCTTGCGCCGTCAGTCGCCGAGCCGAACCCGCGGATCGATCACGACATACAACAGATCGATCAAGAGGTTCAGCAGGGTGTAGAGCACTGCCATGGTCAGAACGAATCCCTGCACCGGCGCGTAGTCACTGGACACCAACGCTTCCAGCGCAAATGAGCCGACGCCGGGCCAGGCGAATACCTTCTCAACAATCACGCTCATGCCGAGCAGAAAGGAAAACACCATGCCCAGCGTGGTGAGCACCGGCAACAGCGCGTTATGCAGCGCGTAGCGAACCAGTACTGTGGAGCTGGACAGCCCGGACGCCCGGGCGGTACGCACGAAGTCGGCGGACAGCACCGACAGCATTGAGGCGCGGGTCATTCGGGCCAAGGGGGCCAGCACAAAAATACCGAGCGTCAGCACCGGCAGGATCATCTGCTTGGCGCTGGCGATGAAGAGACCCGGCTCCCCGGCGATCAGACTGTCAATCGTATAAAAGCCGGTTACGGTTGCCGGCGCGGTCAAGTAGGGGTCGAGGCGGCCGATCGGCGACGGTGCCCAGCCCAACAAAAAATACAGCACATAAGTGAGCAGCAGACCGGTAAAAAAGGTCGGCAGCGAGACACCCGCCGTGGTGATCACGCGGCAGGCATGGTCGATCCACGAGTTTGGATGACGTGCCGCCGCGATGCCCAAGGGTACCGCCAGGGATACCGCAAACACCAGCGCCGCGAGCACCAGTTCGAGCGACGCCGGCAAGCGGGTCAGCAGTTCCTGGCGAACCGGCATACCGGTCGACAGCGCCAGGCCGAGATCGCCGCGCGCCAGGTCTTTGACGTAGATCACAAATTGCTCGGACAGGGTACGATTCAGCCCGAGTTTTTCGCGTACTTCTTCCACGGCTTCGCGGGTCCCCGAGGGGCCGGCGTAAAAGGCTGCCGGATCACCGGGCAAGGCGCGCGTCAGCAAAAACGTGATCAGCACAATGCCGAACAGATTCGGCAAGGCCCCGATCAATCGCTTGAAGATCAGCAGGCTCACTGTGGACTCACCGTGAACGCGCGCCGGGCGTCAAGACTTCACCAGTTGCCGATAGTCCGGCTCGAGGTGAAACCAATAGGTGTAGCCGCTGATGTTCGGCTGCATCGCAACATCTTGCATCGGCTGCACCAGCGGAATGCGCGGTACTTCATCGTTCGAGAGCTTCACCATGTCTTTGACCATGCCTTCATAGAGCAACTTGCTTTCCGCAAAGCGCGCGTTGGTGATGAGCTTGTCCATGGTCGCGTTCTGATAGCTCATCGTATTAAAGACCGCGTTCTGGCCGTGATAACACCAGTAGAAAAAGTACTCCGGGTAGTTCAGCCAACCACCGAAGCGGTTGATGATCATCGGCATGTCTTTTTTCAGCAGCGCCGCGCGCCAGTTCGCACCCGGTATCTTGTTCAGCGAAAGCTTGATGCCAATCTGGCCGAGCGCTTCCTGGATCAGGATGGCAGCCGGCTCGGAAATCGTCGCGCCACCGAGGTCGAATGAGAGTGCGGTGTCGATGGCACCGACGCCGGACTCAGTCATCAGTTGTTTGGCTTTGGTCAGATCGGTTTTATAGGCATGGGCCTGCGGCCAGGTGGCGGTCTTGGGTTCGGCGCTACCGCCGTACAGCTTGATACCACGGCCGTAGAACGCCGACTCATAGAGCTTTTCATACGGCAAGGCATAGGCCACGGCCTGCCGTACTTTCACGTTGTTGAACGGCGGCTTGGCGGTGTTCATGCCGAGATAGAAGATCGCGTTTTCAATCGGCAGACTGGCTACCTTTACCTTGCCTTTTTCGCCGGCAAAGTCGGCAAAATCTTTCGGCGGCAAACTGTAGGTAATGTCTATGTCGCCCTTTTGCAGCAGTGCGCGCCGATTGCCGGCGGACGGGATATCGCGCTGGATGATCCGGCGGATCTTTGGCAGCGGCCCACTTTTCCATTCGTCAAATCGTTCGAAGACAATTTCCTGGCCGGGCTTCCAGCTTGCGACCTTGTACGCACCACCGCCTGCGGTATTGGTCTTCAGCCATTCGGCCGCCCACGGATCCTTTTCGGTGGCTTGTTTCTTGGCCAGGGTCGAGTTATAGATCGATGCCACCGGCACCGCCATATCCGGCATGCTGAGCTTGTCCTTGCGCAGGAACTTGACGTGAAAGCTGTGTTCGTCGACCACCGTGAATTGCGCGGGATCTTCCAATGAACCGGCCTTCATTTGAAAGGTCGGAAAGCCGCCCATGCCGAGCGCCCGGTCAAAACTCCATTTGACGTCGCGCGCCGTCACCGGCGTGCCGTCATGAAACTTCGCGTCCTTGCGTAAACTGAAGGTAACGCCACTGCCATCGGCGTCCATCTTCCAGCGTTCGGCCAACTCCGGTTCGAGCTTGTTATAGTCATAGATCGGGTTGCCGTCGCTGCCCTTCTTGCGACCATAGGTCATCAGGCGGTCGTAGACGTTCCAGGCGACGCCGTAACTGGGCCGGTTGGCACCGAGTCCGTGAATGTCGAGCATGTTTGGGCCGAACTCGTTGGCAACCAGCAACGTGTCACGGCGGTCCTGGGCCCAGGCGGTGGTCGGCAGCATTGAACCGGCCACGCTTGACGCGGAGGCCGCCTTTAGGACCTGGCGGCGATGCAGATTCAGGTGCGCAGATTTCATATCGAATTCCTTGGTGGTTTCAAAGATCTTGGGGTCATTGTTTCCGGGCACTCAGGTAGGCGCGCCAGCCGCCGTAGGCGCTGATGTCCAGCGCATCGTGCAACGCCTGAGGTTCGCAAACAAAACCTTGCACGGTGCTGTGATCGGCCAGAGTCAGCACACCAATCCCCAACGGTGCGGGAATCAGGCTCACAAATGAACCGTAGTGTTCAATCGGCATTTCCCAAAGCTCGACTTCAATGCAGTGGCCTTCACCCGCAGCGACCCGCAGCAGGCCAGGTTTGGGCGGCTTCGAATCACGCAGTGCAAACAATCGATAGTTCGGCGCGGTCGACGTTCGAGTGAGCAGCGTCGCACCGCGTTCGATGAGCTGCCCGTTGAGCGGCATGCCGGAGAGGTGCGCGCCGACGACCGCGACACGCACCATCGCAGTCGTAGTCTCAGTCGCAGTTGGGCGCAGGCCTGGGATCGATTGCGCCGCCGCCAGCGGCTGGCCGGTGGCGCCTTCACTCAGCCCGGTGGCCAGGTGATAACGCTGACCTAGTTCGGCCAGTTGCCAATCGCTGGCGGCCGGTGCGACCAAGGTGATGCCAAACGGCAATCCGTCCGGCCGAATTGAACTGGGTACTGCCAGCGCCGCGTAGTCCAGCAGGTTGACGAAGTTGGTATACAACCCGAGCCGTCGGTTCAGCTCGATCGGGTCGGCGAGCATGTCCTCAATGCGGTAATGGGTCGGTGCCGTTGGCACCACCAACACGTCGACTTGTTGCCATAGGTTCGCCGCGCGCTGCGCCAGGCGCGCGAGCTTATGTTGGGCCGCAAACACGTCGGCGGCGCTATACCGGGTGCCGGCCGCAATGATTGAGCGCACCGGTTCAATGACTTGCGCCGCGTGGTCGTCGAAGAACGGCCGAATCGCGCAATAGCGTTCGGCGACCAAGGCACTTTCGTACAACAACGATGCCGCTTCGCCGAGGGCTGAGAAGTCGATCTGAACGGCGCGGCCGCCGAGGGCTTGCAGGCGCTTGAGGGCGTCGTCAAAGGCCAGCCTTGAAAGTTCATCGCCGAAAAACTCCAGCGATTCCGGCACGCCGAAGTGAAACACCGCAGGCAAGGGATCGGTGCGCAAACTCAAGCGGCGGGAGTACGGATCGAGCGGGTCGTAGCCGATCAGTTCGGCCAGCACCTTGGTAGCCATCGCGACGCTGGGCGCAAAAATCGATACACAGTCCAGACTCGGCGCGGCCGGCACTACGCCATGGGCGCTAACCAGACCCTTCGAGGGCTTCAGACCCACCAGGTTGTTCAATCCCGCCGGCACCCGGCCCGAGCCTGCCGTATCGGTCCCCAAGGCAAAATCTACTTGGCCGGTTGCCACCACATAGGCCGATCCGGAACTGGAGCCGCCGCTGACATAGTCGGCATTAAACGCATTGGGCACCGCACCCCACGGCGAGCGAGTGCCGCTGAGTCCGCACGCAAATTGATCAAGGTTGGTCTTGCCCCGCAAAATCGCCCCAGAATGGAGCAGTTTTTGCACCGCCGTGGCGTTTAGCCGTGCTTGATAGGCAAACCCAGGGCAGCCGGCGGTCGTAGGCAGACCCTGAATATCAAAATTGTCTTTAACCGCAAAGCGTAAGCCGCCAAGCGGGCCGTCATTGACAACCGCGAGCGGTGCCTCCAGTTGCAAGCGCCATGCCTGGGGTGCCAAGCCGGGTCGGTTGATCGGCGATCGTGGAGCAGGTGTCCCGGGCGGTGAGTATGGGGGCGAAGGGCGAAGCGCCATTTTTGAGCATTCAATCTTGTATCCAAGATTTCATGCAAGCGCCGTGCCAGGCTACCCGAGCCTTAGTTCAGGCGCGACGTCCGAAATATTCCAGGAACCAAACGGACTCGCGCAGGTCTGATTTGTGTTCGGCCGCGAATCGGTATCAGCCTTTTTTGCCGCGCAGAATAACTTCCACGCGGCGCTTCAGCGGCTTGCCGCTGGCAGTAATGCCGTCAGTAATGTTCTGCGAATCAGGCGAGGTACTGATGCTGATCTTGCTGGCCGGAATACCATTTTTCAGCAACATGCTCTTGACCATATCGGTGCGGGCGCTGGTAATCGCCGCGCCATTGCCGCCCTTGCCGTCCTTGCCTTGCGGTGGTTCGGGATAGGTCATGACCAAGGCCTCTGAGGCACCTCGCGCCTCTTTGGCGAGTTTTTGCATTCCTTCATCGGGTTTGGCCAGTGCGACCTTGCCGTCGGTGAAGAAAATTCTGATTAATGTTTCGCCATTCGGTCGGCGTTCCAGCACTGGCTGCTCCTCGGTACCGCGCCGTGACGCGTTGGCACCACCCTCGCCGCTGGCGGCGTTATCAAGGGAGGCATCCGGGCCGCGGCGCTCGACCCGTGAGATCGCTTTGCGCATCGCCTCCATTTGCGACAGCTCACCTTCAAGTCGCGAGCGTGCTTCGGAGACTTCGGGGTCGTCGTCGAACTCGGGGCGGTCAGCCGCCGTGGCACGTGGGTTCGGCGCGATGAAACTGTAGCCAAACGCGGTACGTACCAATATTCCGGGGTGCAGCCCGGCAAACGCGACGACCGAGCCGGATTTCACGAACGAGATCGTCCTGCCGTCGGGATCGAAAATACCGACGCCATCGGGCGTTCGGTTTCGAAATACGATGTAGGTGAATCGGCCGTCATCGAGCGCGTTAATGAGGCCGGTCGCATCCGGCTGAACCCGCAGGTACATATCTACCTTGCGCGCCACGCGAATACCGGTTGGAACATTGCGCCGCTCAAACGGGCGGGCTTGTGCAGCCGCGTCTGCAACTGCTCTTTGATCAGCGGACTCGACCGGCGTAACGATACTGACACCTTCAGCATTCGGACCCGTAACTGTAGTCGGTGCAGCGCAGGCTGATATCAGCACAATCAGGGTCAGAGAAACAACGGTGCGAGCAGATAGCATGACAACTCCCCTTCAGTGAAACTAGCGTTGATTGTGCGCAAGGACGATGACGCTGGCAATGCTTGGCGCTGACGGAAAACTGCACACTTGTGCACTATGTCACGGCGCGCTCAAACCGGATCAATCGGAGAGATCGGCACCCCTCGTGCCTCAATCGCTTCGCCCGCAGCCAGTAACAGGTCTTCCCGGTAACGTCCGGCCACCAATTGCACGCCAATCGGTACCGTGCCATTCATGCCGGTGCTGACCGTCAAGCCGGGCAGACCCATGAAGGGTAGGCCGACTTGCGGCATCTGGGCTGCCCAGACCCGGGCATAACCAGCCGCGTCGCGCCGATCGAGATCTTGCACAAACGGCGGCTCGCCGCTGACTGGCATCAACAGCAGCGGGTAATCAACGAAGAACTCTTCCCAGTGCCGCAACAGGGTCGCTCGACGCAACATCAGCGCCGATAGCGCGGTCGAATCAAAGCCGCGAACCGCCTCAGCTTGACCGGACAACGCGGCCAGTGCGCCAGGGTCAGCCTCTGCTTGCGCGGCGGCAAGCATTTTTTCATAGCCATCGCCTAACCAGAACTGGACTTGCAAACGGGCGGCCTCGGCAAGTGGCGGCGTGTCGCCGAGCTCATCAACCTGCCAGCCCGCGTCGCGCAGCCGTGCCGCTGAATCGGTCAGCGCCGCAACCACCTCGCCACTGACCGGCATGCCATTCGGCGCGCAACACAACGCAATTCGTCGCGCAACCAACGGTCCTTGTAACGGTGCCGGTACCCACCACGGGTCACGCACATCGGCCACCGACAGGACCGAAAGCGCCAAACGCAGGTCGGCAATCGTGCGGCCGATTGGTCCGGAAACGGCCGTTAGTTGCGGACCCGGCGGGCGATCACCGGTGCTGGCATTAAAGGCGGCAACCCGCCCGAGGCTGGGCCGTAATCCATGCACGCCACAGGCATAGGCGGGGTAGCGCACCGAACCCGCAATGTCGGTGCCGTGCGCCAGGTGGCCGATGCCGACCGTAACTGCGGCGGCGGCACCGCCGGACGAGCCGCCCGGCGTCAGATCGCGATTGCGCGGATTGTAAGTTCGGCCATGCAACTGGTTATCGGTGAACCAGCGGTAGGAAAAGGCCGGCGTATTGGTACGTCCCAGAATAATTGCACCGGCTTTTATAAACGCGTCGACCACTGGGCTGTTGTGCTTGGCGATCAGGTCTTTTTGCAGTCGCAGGCCATTGGTGGTCGCAAAGCCTGCCTGATCGATGTTTACCTTGACGGTCACCGGCACTCCGGCTAGCGGGCCGACGTCTTCACCCGCCACAATTCGCTGATCGATCAGCGCAGCCGCGCGCAAAACCTCGTCAGGACGATGATCGACGACCGCATTGATGCGCGGGTTGACCGCCGCCAGTCGACTGAGTGCCGCCTCGCAGGCGGCCGTCGCCGAGAGCGCTCGTACCCGTACTTGGGCCGCCAGCGCGGTTGCCGAAAGTCGCCAGATCTCGTTCATCGCGTTGCCTTTGGTCAAATTGCCCAGGGTTTAGTTGCAATGCAGCCGGACACGAGGTTATCAGAGTTGATTTTTGTGCGATGCAGCGGGCGGTTTCATCTGCGCCTGACCGGACCCGGCCGGCACATGAAACGCGTCCAAGTGTTAACTATGAGCCGTTTTACCGAGAATATTCACTGCTTAGCTTGCGTGTTTTTATGTTGCGCTGCACAATAAAGGCCTACCAAACCCTGTATAGCAGTCAAGATGTCCAGAAAAAGCTCCAAACCCGGTACTTCCGGTGCCCCTCAAGCGATCAGTCTGGCCTTGCAAGGTGGCGGCGCCTGGGGTGCCTTCACCTGGGGCGTTCTAGACCATCTGCTGACTCGCGATGGCCTGGCCATTGATCAGATCAGCGGCACCAGCGCCGGTGCCATCAACGGTGCCATTGTCTGTAGCGCGCTCGCCCGCGATCGGCCCTCCGAGGCGTCCCAGGCATTGGAATCATTTTGGCGCTCGGTGGCCGAACATCCGGCGCGCTCGATGCTGCAAACCCTGATGGGGCCGATGGGTGAACTGATGACCCGGCGGGTCAACAACTGGATGCTCGGTGCCGGATCAGTGTCGCCCTATCAAACCGATCCGCTCGACTGGAACCCGATGCGTGCCGCCATCAGCGCGCATGTCGACATTGAGGCGATTCGATCGCGCCTGGGCCCGCAGTTGTTTGTGACTGCAACCAATGTGCGGACCGGGCTGCCACGGGTGTTCGGCAGCGCTGAAATTACCTTGGACGCGCTCGCCGCGTCGGCGTGCCTGCCGCAAATCTTTCGCGCGGTGCAGATCGACGGCGAAGCCTATTGGGATGGCGGCTATTGTGGCAATCCGACGCTCTGGCCACTGGTGCATCACGGCAAGGCTAACGATATTGTGTTGGTACAACTTGCCCCCGAACGGCGCGACGAAGTACCCCGCGACACTTCGGGCATTCGCGATCGTGCCGCCGAAATTGTCTTTAACTCCAGTCTGGTCGCTGAAATGCAGGCGATCCACGCGATTCGTGAAATGGCCAGCGGAACCGATTCCAAATCCGCGTTCCTGCAGACCCGTTTTCACCGCATCGGGCCGCCCTCTGACGCAGTACTGGCCGAGTCCGGCGCGGCCTCGGACCGCTCCTGGCTTTGGCTCACACAACTGCGTGACGAAGGACGCCTCGCGGCGCGGCGTTTCATGACCCGCAACCGCGCAAAACTCGGCGTTGCGTCGACCCTGGATATTGCCAAGGTGTTTTTTGATCAACGCAAGCCGATGGTCAATTTGCAGTTGAGTTAGGAGCAAACAGACCCGCGCGGGCGTCTGTTTGCTCCCAAGGTTAATCTCGCAAATTAATCGAGCGGCGGCGGCGCGCTTCGAAAGACTGCGGTCGACATCGCATTGCCGGCAACATCCTGATTGCCGGCATCGATGCTGGCCATGTTGAACGAGCGCCACTCATTGGTGATCAGTTTGGCACGCGACACCCCCACGCCCGGCAACCAACTGATGCCCAACGGACCCGAAGCGGTCACCGGCATGCCGACCTCAGGGTAGTAGTCAGCACCGACCTGCAACAAGTAACGAGCGCTGCTGCGGTCATCGTAGCCAGCCGGACCCACGATCAAGCGAGCCTGCATCGTGACAAAAATTGCGTCAATGTCACCGGCGACCGCAGCGATCGACTTCTGTCCGGCCGTCCACCAGCCGTGGAAAAAACCATTGTTATTGCCGGGCATGACCGATACGCCATCACTCTCGCTTCGAACATCCGCAGCACCGTAAGCGTTCATCAGGTCCTTGCTATAGAGCGACCCATCAACACCAGTGGTGCTGCCGATCAATTGCCAGGAGCCGTTCGAGCGCGAACGGTAATAGATCTTGACGTTGCGCATTTGCACGCGGGTATTCGACGCACCGTTGCCCTGCCCGTCAAAAAGGACCATCCAGGGCAAGATTCCGTTCCATAAGTTTGAGCCCTTGTAGTTGCCATTCGAGGGCTGCCAATAACCGGGCGTGGCGCTGCCGCGCGGGTTGTTTCCCATCACCACCACACCGGGGCCACGCGCCCAACCAGGACCGCTTGGTGCGCCGTTCAGCGGCAAGTCGTTTAAGAGTGCCATGTCGTTGACGATCTCATTAACTGAGTTGACCGCGCCAGTGCTGACTACCGGGCTGCTGTTGGAAACCGGCGTGGCAGTCGCGACGACGGTTGATACTGCAGCGGCCGAGCTGTTGGACGTTACAGCGGGGGTTGTGCTGACGGTCGAACGGGCGGTCGACGCCGTGGAGGTCGCGGTTCTTAAAGTGCTCGTCGAGCGCAAGCTGCTCACGCTGACTGTATTAGTGGTGGAACCCGTCGTCGCCGAATTGGCGGTAGAGGACGCTGCAGGTGCCGGCGTGCTACTGGCCGATTTACCGGTAGCATCCACCGCTTGCGTCGAAGCGTTTGCCGTGCCTGTCGTTGCGCTCTGATCGTCGCCGCCATCGCCACAAGCGCTCAACATCAAAGTGGTGATCGCAATCGCAATTGGCGTTTTTAAGTTTTGAAAAATCATCGTGCTCACTCCTAAAGTTCTTCGCTTCGCATGTCGCGCCAACACAACATGGGTGTCGTATAAGTAATGAAATGTGTGACAAACACCACACACCTTAGTGATGCGAAAAAGCAACGGGAAGCGATTTGGGTTTGAACGGTCGGTATCAGGCGGTAGGTGGATTAAAGCGGTCAAGAACGCTGAATTAACGGCAGCAAACCGGACTTAATTCACAGACATGACGCACGCGCTTCGGTAGCTTGTGCAGTCTCGCGACAGAAACTGACCAAAAGTAGCGCTGCGTTGTGAGCCGCAATCAGAGTTGCGCCCGGCGTTCGCGCCGTTGATCAGCGCGCGACGACCGTTTGAGCGTAGGCTGCGTTGCAGCACACTCGCGCGCGTTATCCTTTCGGGAGGTACGCGGGCGATTCTGGCGATTGAATGATGGACAGATCGCTTGAAGTGCGATGCTGACTTGCGAAATTAGCTGAGCGCGGCGGGCGGTGCTCGATAGACGCGCTGCAGCAGTTCAACATGGCGTTGTTCGGAGAAGTCGGCTTCGACCCGCTTGCGCGCTGCGTCGCCCAGCAGCTCGATCTGCGCCGCCGGCATTTCGTGAACACTCTCTAGGCGAGCCGCCAATGATTCGACCTGGCCAGACTCGAACAGAAAGCCAGTCGTCTCGTTGACAATTTCGGGAACACCGCCGATTCGTGCAGCGATGATCACTTTGCCGCAGGCCATCGCTTCGAGCAAACTCACCGGTGCGTTCTCGTACCACTCGGCCGGCAACACCACCGCCCGAGCAGCCGCGATTTCGCTCCATAACGCCGCACCGCTGCGATAACCCAGGAAGCGAACCCGCGCTTGCAATGATTGCGCCAAGGCCTTGAGTTCAGCCTCCTGTGGCCCGTGGCCGACAATCGCCAAGGCCACCTTACTTTGTGCGGCGGCGCGAATCAGGGTTGCAATACCTTTTTCGCCGCTCAGCCGACCAAAGTACAAGAACTCGTCACCGACCCTTGAGGCGCTGACATCGAACTGCCGAGGATCGACAAAATTGCGAATCAGTTGAAACTTTTCTCGCGGCCAACCCCATTCGACAAACTTGTCGATCAGAAACTGGCTCGGCGAAATAAACAGATCAACGTTATCCCGATACAGGCCTGCAAAACGATGAATCGCAGATTCGACAAACACCAGGCCTGACAGCGCCAGCGAACCTTTCATACATCGATTCACCACCACCTTGTGAACTCGATTCGGCTTGCATTCCTCGCATACTTTCTGCTGCCGGGTCATCGAGTAGGCCGGGCACAACAACTTGAAGTCGTGCAGACTCAAGATCACCTTCAGACCGCGCTGTTTGGCCGATCGCAACACCGACGGCGACAAATGATGATAAACATTGTGTGCATGCAAGACGCTTGCGCCGGTCTTCTGAATCAATCGTTCAATTTGCTGGGCGGCATCACGCGAATAAATGATCCGCAAGGCATTCAAGGCGGTCTTCATCAGTCCATACTGATTGCCGAACTCGATCTCCTGCGCAAAGTACTCCGAGTACGGTGAGGCATCGTTTTTTTCATGATGCATCGAGAATGGAATCATGTTCCAGCCCAACGCACGCAAGGCGCGACTTTCTTCGAGCGCCACAACCTCAGCACCGCCGCGTCGATAGAAGTAATTGTTGGCAACGATCACCGTACCCTGAGCCACGCTACTATTGCCCGGGCGTTTCTCAAGACCGGTGCGCGCGGATTTAACGGCAAGTTCGTCGATCACTGCAGGGGTTTCCAAGCTCATGTCGAGGTTCCACGAAATAAGTCACACTGTTGCACCAGGCGCTGGGCAATCGCCGGGTAAGATCGATGATTACTAACCCATTGCCGACCCTTTTGTGCCCGCTCTTTGGCTTGTAGCGGATCTTCAAGGCACTGCAGGATTGCCGTGGCAAAGGCTTGCGCTGAAAACTCTACGCACCAACCACCGCCACTTTGCTCGATCACCATTTTCTGATCTGGTATGTCGTTCGCGACCACCGGTATTTCCAATGCCCAGTACTCCAGCGGCTTGGTTGGCGAAGAAACCTCAAATAGCGGGTTTGGCGCGATCGGCGAGAGCCCGACTTGCGCGAATGCCGCCAGGCGCAATGCTTCCTGGCGCGGCAGGCGACCGGTAAAGTGCACGGTATCGCCGGCACCGACCGTCAGTGCATACTCCCGCAGCCAACCGACTTCGCTGGGCTCGTCAGCCTCACCAATTACCAGCAGCAAAAAGTCCGGCATTTGCTGCGCAACCAGCAGGGCGGCATCGACCATCAGCTCCGGCTTGCGCAATCGATCCAGACTGCCGAGGTAAACGGCAATTCTGCGGCCGACAAGGCTGCTCGGCAATTCGCCACGGGCAAAATCCAGCGCCTGAAAGTCAACGCCCATCGGTACTGCGCTGACTCGATCATGGTGCAGCAGACCGCGTTTGCGCAGGTCCTGCGCCATGAAGTCACTTTGAACGAACAGCCAATCGACCCGATTCAACAGCAATCGATTCAATAGCCAGTGACCCAGCGAGCCGCGCAACCACAGCAAGGCCCGCCGTTGCCAACCAATACGGGTTGAGGTCCGGGCAAGTTCGAGATGTGCTTCGGGCAAGGGAAAGGACATCCAGTAGGCGAACGGAATTCCAGCCCACATAGCGGCCAAAAAACCGATGATGCAGAACACCGGTTTGTCGCGAACGATCAAGCCTGCGTACTGCTTCGATGCGTAACGAAACAGGTTTAACTGTTGCACCAAATCGGCGAGCGTTTGTTTGATCTTCGACGCGCCAGCCGGCCTGAGCAAGGCTCGGCCGCCGCCCCACGGCAGCGACATGCCGTAATCGCTAATGGCCACCAGGTCAGTCAGTACGCCCAGTCGGGGCAACTCTTTACCGAACAAGACTTCGACGTCGGGCCTTGAGCAGGGGTGCTTTTCTGCGGTGCTAAACAGGAATCGGGTTGGCGACATAAAAGGTTCGTCGGATCTGGATTCGATTCAACGTATTCGATTCAACCATAGCGACCTTCGCGCAGGTCCTGGTCGCTGGATTAGATCGACGATTGGTTGCACACTAGCGCTCGGCGGCAGCAGGGAAAATTCCAGTGTTGCAGAGTTTACCCGGATGCGCCACTACTTGTACTTCAGCTTTGACGAGACAATCGACGCAGCGCCAACGCCGACACCAAACTGATCAGTCCGATACTGGCAAACGCCAAGCCCCAGGCCGGGACGGATTGGCGGCCGCCAGCCAGATCAAGCACCACGCCAAACAATACCGGACCGAGGAATGAGCCGACCGATCCGCACAGCGTAAAGAAGGCAACCGTCTGGCCGCGTCGCAGCGGATCGGCGCGTGACATCATGCCGGCGGATAGAACACCACCATCGGCCATAATCAACAAATTGTGTAGAACCAGGGGGCCGAGAAAAAATAGCCAGTAGGGCCAGCTCGCTGCAAAGCCGACCACCGAACTGACCAGAGCCGAGCCTATAAGAATTGCGAACGCCATGCGGGCCAAACCATAGCGTTGTGCCGCGATGCCGCCAATCATCGCGCTAGGCACACCGAGCAAGATCAAGGCGGTCGCGACCAGGGACAGATTCCACTGCGGCGCCACCGCCACATGCAAGCCGGCAACGAAGCTCAGAAAGGCAACGGTCCAGCCTCGCACCGCCAGCAATTCCACCGAATGCGCGAAACCGCCAATCACAAAGCCCAAGGCCGCGCGATTGGCGATGACCGGCCTGAAGTCAAGCAAGGCCGGTGCAGTTTGTTGCGACCCCGCCCGGCCTGTAGTGGGCGACTGAAGCGGCTTGGACGGCGGCAGAAAGAACACCAGTAACGCCGCAGCGATCAAGTTGGACGAGGCCGGCACGGCATACGCCCAACGCCAGCCATAACTGGCGGCCATCAAACCGGTGGCCGCGATTGAGAGACTGGAGCAGATCGAAAAACTGGAAACATAGATCGACGCCGCGCGGGTCTGTTGACCGGCCGCCATACGATCGGCCATCGCTTTTAAGCCAGGCATATAGGACAACGCAAAACCGACCCCCATCAGTCCGCGAAAGAACATCGCCGAATACAGGTCCTCAGCGAATACGCCAAAACCCGCGTAACCGATCGCATTGACCAAAGTGCCAATGATCATGATCGATCGCGCGTCAACCCGATCGGTCAGGGCAATCGCTGGCGTTGCCAGCAATGCGCATAAGGACATGACACCCAACAGCCAGCCGGCTTGGGTAGCGCTCAACTGCCAGGAATCGATGAATTGCGGCAGCAACGCCGCCGTGCCGTGAAATCCGAGGACCGTCAGGCCGAGGTAGCTGCACATAAAATAGGTTATCGTGCGCGGACTCACTGCTTGAGTTTAGCAGCGCGATTTGCAAGCACCGTTTGCCGAAGTCAGTCACTGCCCCATTGTTGGATCACCCGTCGATATCCGGAGCCGATCGTCGAACCCCGGCCACTCACCTTGCTTGTATCGAAACAGGCGGCATGCGACTTCGGTGATCGTATTACCGCCGTGTTGCTTGGCCGCAGATTTTGCTATCTGCATCCTGACGATGAGATCGGCGAAGGACCCGGCGCGGACATCGCATTTCTAACCCGGGAAGTCAGCGCGGACTCGGGAAAGACCGTACTGGCGCTGTCACTGTTGCGCTTCTACGAGCATTTGCGGAGTTCGAACGATCTGCGTTGGATGCAGACCCACTCTGCCGGCGCTGACCGGCCGATCTACCGCGAACTTCGCGACCGCAAGGTCATCGTCACCACGTCGTCCGGTGCCAATGCGACTCCGGTTGCACAGATGGCCCTGACCGGACTGTTGATGCTGGCGCGTCGGCTGCCCGAACTGGGACTGGCGCAACAAAGGCGCACCTGGTCACCCTTGCTTGGGACGCGCGCCCCAACCGACTTGCGCGGCCAAATTGCGGTGATTGTCGGCCTGGGCGCAATCGGCCTCGAACTCGCGCGGCTGCTGAAAATGCTCGGCCTGCGTGTGCTGGGCGTGCGCAAGAGCGCAACGCCGTGCGCCGAGGTCGATGAAACACTGACCGTA
The DNA here is from genome assembly GCA_031415535.1 of Burkholderiales bacterium. Classification (GTDB taxonomy): domain Bacteria; phylum Pseudomonadota; class Gammaproteobacteria; order Burkholderiales; family Burkholderiaceae_E; genus JANLTP01. The sequence goes on from JANORY010000002.1 coordinate 25,578, forward strand.
GATCGGCTTTCGGAAGCACTGGAGCGCGCCGACTGGTTATTGCTGACCTGCCCGCTGACCGAGCAAACGCGGGCATTGATCGACGCACGCGCGATTCAACGGATGCCCAGCGGCGCGCGCATCATCAACGTGTCGCGCGGCGAGGTACTGGTTGAGGCCGATCTGATTGCCGCCCTACAGTCAGGACATCTGGGCGGCGCGCATCTGGACGTGTTCGTGCATGAGCCGCTGGATAACAACTCGCTGCTGTGGCAATTGCCCAATGTCATCATCACACCCCACTCGGCTGGTCATACCAGTGCGCATTACGCGGCGGTCGGCGAACAGTTCTTGCAGAATCTGGCGCGCTGGCGCGATGGCCTGCCGCTGCGCAATGCAGTTGATTGACGTAAGATCGGCTGAGTAGACTCACCGTGAGAAAACACCATGAGCGATGATCTGAAAATTACCGATATCAAGGCCTACGCGACTTCGTTTGCCTTGCCCAAAGACGGCAATGTACGACTGGGCATTGGCCGCGCGGTCAAGAAAGATGCCGTGGTCGTCAAGGTCACTACGGCCGGCGGGCTGGTCGGTTGGGGCGAGTCACATCACGCGCGCGCGCCGTCGACGATCGCCAAACTGGTCGAGACCACGCTGAAGATGTTGGTGGTTGGCGAAGACGCCAGCAACGTCCAGGGTATCTGGAAAAAGATCTACATCAAGCAATTGGCCAGCCACGGTTTGGGTGCCGGCACTGCGATGGCGATGAGCGGTATCGATATGGCGCTTTGGGATATTCGCGGCAAGGCGGTCGGTTGGCCGCTTTACCAGTTGCTGGGTGGCACCTCACGACCGATCGCGGCCTATGCCGGCGGCATCTCACTCGGATTTCAGGACCCGGCCGAATTGGTCGACGAGGCACGCGTTCATCTGGCGGCTGGCTATAAGGCCGTGAAGTTGCGATTGGGCGATAACCCGAAAGACGATCTTGCCCGAGTCAGCGCGATTCGCAAGGCCTTCGGTGCCGATCTGGTGATTCTGACCGACGCCAACATCGGCTACAGCCTGGCCGATGCCCGGGCGGTCATGCCTGGTTTGGACGAGCACGGCGTGGCCTGGCTGGAAGAGCCTTTCCCGGCCCATGACTACCGGAGTTATCAAGAAGCCAAAGCGTTCGGCCGAGTGCCCCTGGCGGCCGGCGAAAACCACTACACGCGCTTCGAATTTTCGCGTCTGATCGATGAACGCGTAGTCACGATCTTGCAGCCCGACCTGTCGAAAACTGGCGGCATTACCGAGTTCATGAAAATTGCGGCGATGGCCTCGGCACATAAACTGGCGGTGCATCCGCATACTTCGATGACCGGACTGAACATGGCCGCCTCAATTCATGTCCTGGCTGCCCTGGATGACCCCGGTTACTTCGAAGGCGACGTTTCAAAAAATAACCTGTTTCGTGACACTTTGGTCAGCACACCGTACCAGGTTGACGCCAATGGTTGTGTTCGACCGCTCGAAGGGCCGGGCCTTGGCCTGGAAGTCGACGAAGCGTTTCTAATCAAACACCCGGTCATTGAAGGACCCAGTTATGTTTAAGCTCAATCTGAATTCTCGGCTACCAATGGTGACGGGGCTGGTAATGCCCGCGCTGTTGATGGCCGCGCTGGTCACACTAATGTCCGGGCAGCCCGCACTGGCGCAAGTTTTTCCGTCGAAACCAATTCGTATCGTGGTGCCGTTTCCGCCTGGCGCGTTCAACGACACCTTGGGCCGCACGCTGGCGGCAGAGTTCTCGAAGAGTTTTGCACCGGGTTCGTTGGTGGAGAATCGGCCCGGCGGCGGCACCGTGATTGCGACCGATCATGTAATGCGCGCGGCACCCGACGGCCACACCTTGCTAATCGTTGCCTTCCCGTTCGCGCTGATCAACAGCTTGCATGCGCAAGCCAAAATCGACGTTACCCGAGACTTCGCCCCCTTGGTATTGGTCGGTGCCACACCGAACCTGCTGGTGGTCAATCCGGCGTCGCCTTATCAGTCGGTGGTGGAACTGATCGCAGCGGCGAAGGCCAAACCAGGATCAATTCCTTATGCGTCTACCGGCAACGGCAGCTCGAACCATTTGTCGATGGAACTGTTCAAGATTATGGCCGGTGTCAATCTGAATCATGTGCCGTACAAAGGCAGCGCACCGGCAGTCACCGATCTGATCGGCGGACAGGTCGAGGCCTTGTTTGACAACACGCCGAACGTTTTGCCGCATGTCAAGGCGGGCCGATTGCGAGCGCTGGCCGTGACCTCGCCGCAGCGCTCGTCACTGACGCCTGACGTACCCACGGTGAATGAAGCCGGGGTTCCAGGATATCAAGTGCAGGTCTGGTTCGGTGTTGTGGCACCAGCGGCCACACCGCCGGAGGTGGTCAGCAAACTGAACCTTGAAATCAACCGGGTCATCAGCAGTCCCGAGGTCAAGGAGCGCTTTGCAGCAGCCGGCGTCGAGTTGGTCGGCGGCTCGGCTGAGCGTTTTGCTGCGCACATCAAGGAACAAGTCACGACCTGGGGGAAAGTGGTTCGCGAAGCCAACATCAAAGTCGATTGAAGTGCAAAAAAATCCCGACGCCCTGGTGAACATTGCCAGACGCGTTGACACGATCTAGAAAACCGCCGAGGCACCACCGTCCAAGTTGATGCTTGAACCGGTCACAAAGCTGGCCGCTTCTGAGGCCAGAAACGCAATCACGTTGGCGGCCTCCTCAGCTCTGCCGACTCGGCCCAACGGCACCGTTCGCGCCATATCGCGATACATCGATTCGACATCAATCCCTTGTTTGAGCGCACGCTGTTCGTGTTGACCGGCGCGAATCAGGCCAATACAAACTGTGTTCACCAAAATGTTGTCGGGCGCAAACTCCTTCGACAGGGCCTTCGACATGGCCTGACCCGCAGCACGCGACACCGTGGTCGGCATGGTTCGCGCGCCCGGCTGTTTGGCACCGATGTTAGTGACGTTGATAATGCGTCCGCCGCCGCGCGATTTCATCAGCGGCAAGCTCAGTCGGATAAGCCGGATGGCGGCAAACAATTTGAGCTCGAGATCACTCGCCCAAACCGCATCGGTGACCGACTCGAACGCACCGGTCTGCGCGGTGCCAGCATTGTTGATCAGGATGTCGACGCCACCGAACACCCTGACCGCCTCGCTGACAATCCGTTCGCAATCGATGGCCTTGCTGACATCAGCGCTGACGGTGTGGACCACTCCGCCGGCGGCGCGAATCTCGCTGGCTGTGTGCGCCAGCAGTTCAGCGCCGCGCGCAACAATCACCACGTGCGCGCCCTCCAGGGCCAGCCGCACGGCGCAGGCCTTGCCAATACCCTGCGTGCCACCGGTGACGATCGCTACCTTGTTCTTTAATCCGAGATCCATAGACACGCTCCTTGAGCACCCAGTAGTTTGTAATGAGGTGATCTGGCATTATGGCGGAGCGGATTTTTCAGTTCGATGTTTACTACGAGGAAATGACTATGGACGGCCCGATCAAGACGCTCAGCATGTTGGCGATGAAAGAATCGGTAGGCACCGAGTTGGGCGTGTCCGAGTGGAAGCTGATTGACCAGCCGATGGTCGATGCGTTCGCCAAACTGACCGGCGACAGCTATTTCATTCACGTCGACCCCGTGCGGGCCAAACTCGAAACCCCGTTCGGCGGCACGATCGTACATGGTTTTCTGACCCTGTCCTTGCTCGCCAATATGGCCTATCAAACATCACCCTGGGTCGAGGGAACCAAGACCGGCGTGAACTATGGCTTTAACCGCCTTCGCTTCGTGGCACCGGTGCCCACCGGCTCACGGGTACGCGGGCGTTTTGTACTGAAAGCATTTGATGTCCAGCCAAGCCGCTGGCAGTCTACCTTTGAAGTCACCGTCGAGATTGAGGGCGGCGGCAAACCCGCCCTGGTCGCCGATTGGGTCAGCGCAGGTTTGCTGTAGCCGGCGCGTCGACCGCCTTCAGGCCAAACACTCCTCGAAGCCAACGCGTTCGCCTGACGATCTCGAAACACCCGAAGCCGAACACAAACGTCGCCAGGATCAGCAGAACGGCCTCCAGTGCCGGATTCAGCGACCAACCAAGCGATACCATTGCGAACAGGATGATCAGGGTCTGATGCAGGATGTAAATCGGAAACACTGCATCATTGAGGTACGGTCGCACGGCTGAATCAAAGTTCAGCAGCCGATGACCGAAGCCCAGCGCAGCAAGAATGGCGCACCATTGCTGCATGCTGAACAGGCTCGCATGAATCAGCGCCGACGCGAACGGTGTCGACGTGAAGCTAGTCAACGTGAAAACGCCGGAGTCCCCCACCAGCAAGCCCCACGCTGCCAGCGCGATCAGCAGTGCCCACCAACGCAAACCTTCGGCGCGAATCGCCAGCCATTGCGATCTGGCCAAGGTCGCGCCGAACAGGAACATCGCCCAGTGTTGGCTGTGCGCGAACCAGTCGTCGACCAATGCATAGGTATTCGGAAAGCGTGGGCGCAGGCCCCACTGGGTCAGGATCAAAAAAGTAATTGGGAGGATCATCAACCAGACCGCATCGAGCCATTTATCGGCCACGCTGGCCAAATTATCCAGTAGGCGCTTCCGCCAGCTCAGCAGGAGCCAAAAGATCAACGTGTAGAAGAACAGATAGGGCAAGTACCAAAGATGGTTCCAGGTCGGCAAGATCAGGCAACGACCCATTGGGTCACAAAACCGCTGGTATGCCCGAAGATAAAGCTGCATGAACTCAAGGTAGCCGCCACTGTAGGTGAAGCGTTGAACGACCTCAAAGTAAGACTGCGGCGGCACAATCACCAACACCCCGAACAACAGCGGTAACAGCAGTCGTTTGGCGCGCTCGCGAAGTAGTCCACCATTCGCCCCTCGTCGAAGCAACATATAGGAGGTCGCGGCTCCGGACACCACAAACAGCAGATCCATGCGCCACGGCGAAAACAGACGCATCCAGGGTTCCAGACCCGTTAAGGTAACCGGGCTCTTAATATGCCAATACCAACTGACGTAGTACATGCCAACGTGATACGGAACCAGCAGGCTAAAGGCCAGCATGCGTAACCAGTCGAGGTAGTACTGGCGTTCACCGGTTGCCAGCTTATTGCTCATACTTGGGACTCGGATCAGCGATCATCCGTTAGCCGCGCATGCGGGCGATCTGTTCGGCTTGCAGCACGCTGACGCCGGCCTTGGCGTCAGCCATGGCGATGACCGCGAGGCGGCCCAGTTGCTCAGAGGTCAGGACCGGTATCGAGCGCGGCAGCATCATCATTTGCAGATCGAGATAGAAGCCAGCAAATTTTTGCAGCAAGCTACCCGTCGAGGATTTGCTCTGCGCGACCGGTCGCAAGATAACCAGTGACTCAAACGGCAGACTGGCCAGCCGCGACTCTGCCGCGTTCATGAGACCGTGTTGAAAGCGTGACATCTGTTGCCAGGCGGGCGTGGGGGAGAGCAGCAACAGTTTCTTCACGGCTTGATTGGCGAGCTGTTCAGCAACCTGGAGTAAATTGTCTTGGGTCATTTCGCTAAAGCGCAGATCGCGGCCATAGAACGAGCGTTGACTCGCTGAGTCGGGTTCCGAAATGATCAGGTAAGCGTCGTCAATCGCAGGCAATGCGTTCAGGTCGACGAGCTGCAGGCCGCGAACCGACGAACTCAAGGAACCTTGTCCTAAAACATTGACTTGGCGGTATTGGCCGCGCGCAATAACTTGATTCAGTACTGCTTCACCGAGTCGGCCAATTGCGCCGACGACCAGTGCAGCCGGCCGCAATTGATCGCCCGCTTACTTCTTGCGAAACTTCTGAATCGCTGCGATCTGCGCGGCCATGACGGCGAACTCGCTCTGCGCCATCGCAAAGTCGATGTCGCTCTTGGCATTGGCCATGGCTTCCTGCGCCTTCTTGACCGCCTCGGCGGCCTTCGCTTCGTCGAGGTCTTTGCCGCGAATCGCGGTGTCCGCCAAGACGGTCACCCGATGCGGCTGCACTTCGAGAATGCCGCCCGCCACGAAGACGAACTCTTCGTCGGCGCGATTCGCCACCTTGATCCGGACCGCACCGGGTCGAATCCGGGTGATCAGCGGCATGTGTTGCGGATAGATGCCCAACTCACCGGACTCACCCGGCAAAGCGACGAACTCCGCTTCACCTTCGAAGATCGATGCTTCGGCACTGACTACATCAACATGAATGGTAGACACAGTTGTTCCGTTGCTTAAAGGGTCTTGGCTTTGGCAAACGCTTCGTCAATGCCGCCGACCATGTAGAAGGCCTGTTCGGGCAGCGCATCGCAGTCACCGTTGACGATCATCTGAAAGCCGCGAATGGTTTCCTTCAACGGAACGTATTTGCCCGGCGAGCCGGTAAATACTTCAGCGACGTGGAACGGCTGTGACAGAAATCGTTGAATCTTGCGGGCCCGCGCCACTGCCAATTTGTCCTCGGGTGCGAGTTCGTCCATACCGAGAATGGCGATGATGTCGCGCAATTCCTTGTAGCGCTGCAAGGTCTGCTGAACACCACGCGCAACCTTGTAGTGCTCCTCGCCAACGATCAGCGGATCGAGCTGGCGCGAGGTGGAATCAAGCGGATCGACCGCCGGGTAAATACCCAGCGAAGCAATCTCACGCGACAGCGCGACGGTGGAATCGAGGTGGGCGAAGGTCGTGGCCGGCGACGGATCGGTGTAGTCATCCGCAGGCACG
>JANORY010000003.1:0-1185 GCA_031415535.1 Burkholderiales bacterium
CATCAGTGAATTATTATCTCATTGGCAAATTGACCAATTGGCACATTCCCCTGTTATTCATTTTGATGAACTCGCCGACCGGCGGCAAACACCGTTTCCACCAGATTCGAGCCATACGAATACGGCAAAAAGGCCAGCGACGACATCGGTTTTGTGATGAAAAAATTGGCCAGTTTGCCCACCGCCAGGCTGCCGGTTTCGTGGCTCAATTCCATCGCCCGCGCGCCGTTCAAAGTCGCAGCGGTGATGGCTTCTTCGGGCAACATTTTCATCTGGATGCAGGCCAGCGAAACGGTGATCGGCATCCGCCCGCTCGGCGTGGAGCCGGGGTTGAAATCGGTGGCGAGCGCGACGGGCAGCCCCGCGTCCATCATTTTTCGCACCGGCGCGTACGGAATTCCGAGAAAAAAAGAGGTGCCTGGCAGCACCGTCGGCATCGTTTCCGAATTTTTCAGGCACTCGATTTCCGCCTCGCCGATGCGTTCGAGGTGGTCAACCGAGACCGCCCCGTTGGCCACGCCAACCTGCACGCCGCCCGAAATGGCCAGTTCGTTGGCATGAATTTTTGGTTTCAGTCCAAAATTGGCGGCTGTTTTCAGGATGCGGTCGGTCTCTTCAACCGTAAAAAAGCCCTCGTCGCAAAAGACATCGCAATAGTCAGCGAGGCCGTTTTCGGCCACTTTTGGCAGCATTTCGAGGCAAATCAGGTCGATATAATCGCCGCGCCGCGCCCTGAATTCCATTGGAATGGCGTGCGCCCCGAGGAAACTCGCCCGAATCGGAATCGGCGACAACCCTTTCAGCCGGGCAATGACGTGCAGCATTTTCAGCTCGCTTTCGAGGCTGAGGCCGTAGCCGCTTTTGATTTCAATGGCCCCCGTCCCATAGCCGATGACCTCCTGCAACCTGCCCCAGGCCGACTCGAGCAACTCGTCTTCCGGCGTGTCGCGCAGCCGTCGCGCCGAGTTCAGAATTCCTCCCCCGCGCCGCGCAATTTCCTCGTAGCTGAGGCCGCGAATGCGGTCGACAAATTCCTCCTCGCGGCTCGCGGCAAAGACGATGTGCGTATGCGAATCGCACCAGGCAGGCAGCACAAAACGGCCCGTCGCGTCGTGGATTTCATCGGCTCGTTCGGGGCAGTTTTCCATCCGGCCAAACGACGTAACCCGTTGATTTTCAACGAGT
>JANORY010000004.1:0-8560 GCA_031415535.1 Burkholderiales bacterium
AGGATTAAAGCGCTCGGCATACTGGGTGTGCGACAGGCCCGCGCTGAATTCATGTTTGCTTGCACCCAGCGTCAACTGACCTCGCAAGTAGGCATCGGCATAGCTCAGATTACGACGCTCGTTGTCGCTGCGATAGTCGTACAGATCAAAATCACCATTGCCGCAGAATCCCGGATACACGTAGTTGGCAGCGCTGCTACAACCATCGGGAAACGGCAGGCGGTCATTGGTCTGAATGTTTTGTCGGCTAATCCGCGCACCCCAAGTCCAATCATTGGTCAGGGTCTGCGAAAAGCGCAGTGAGGCGACCAGGTTTTTGGTCTCGAACGCTTGTGCCCAGGGCTGAGCCGCCAAATTGATGCGCGGGTTCACTGGCACCGGCACCGTAGTCGCAACGCCGCTACCGCTCGTGTCGAGCAGACCAAAGCCTGGCACACTCGGTTGACTCGTGCGCTGATATTCAAACTCCGCCTCCAGTAAGGAGCGCGCCGGCAGACGAAAATCGAGAAATGCGCTGACGAACTCGCGATGGCCGCGGGCGTTATCGGCGATCGGCCGTTTGTCCTCAAAGGCGGCATTAAATCGATAGCCAAGCGCCTGATCCTGGCCAAATCGTCCGCCCAGATCGAGGTGAACCAGCCGCGTGCCACGCTCCGAAAGTCCGACGGTAATTTCGCGAAAGGGCGCGGCGGTCGGGCGTTTGAGTGAATAATTAACCAGTCCACCCGGTGCCGAACTGCCGGCCTGCACCCCTGACACACCCTTCAAAATTTCAATCGACTGGCGGTTCTCGAAAGCGGCCGGCGCATAGTTTGATACTGGCATGCCGTCGCGACGAAAGTTCAGCAGGTTATCGAGCAAAAAGCCGCGAATCTGCAAACTCTCAATGTAGCCAGTGGTGTTATAGAAATTGCCGACCGAAGGCTCGCTGCGAATCGCCGCTGACAAAGAACCTGCACCTTCGTCGCGCAGCGTGGCCGAGCGCAGCACGGTGATCGACTGCGGCGTCTCGGCAATCGGTGCCCGCGAAATGCCGCCGACCTGGGCGGCTTGTTCGGCCGGCGAAACCACCGGTGCCAGCACTCGAATCTCGGACTGAATCGGTGTGTCTGATTGCGCCTTTGCGGACGGCGCAAAACCATTCAATAGTGCGAGGGCGGCCGCCGCGAATGTCGCACGCGCACTGATGAATGTCGCGCGCGAACTGAGCAACTGCCAAAATCCAATCGGGTGATACGCCATGTCCGTACTCCACAACAGTGAGTCGCAGGAGGGCGCGCTAAGGTCTTACGGCATTGCGCTGCGAGTGATGTGCAAGCAGGCGAGAGACCCTGGTCATCGCTTCCCTGCGCAAGTCTTAACTCGTTCAGGTTCCAAGGGTCTTTCTCACCCGTCCGAAAAATCGGACCGCCTTCATTCGTCAGCTTTTGACGAGCGTCAGCGGATTTATGCGGGACCCCTAGCGTGAATCAGCATACTAACTCAATTGAACTCAGGTACGGTCCAGAGCAAGGACCAGCGATGTGGCGTGTTTTAGTCGATCCGCCGGGTCGCCAGCGACGACCTGAAACGCAAGGCCCGCCGAATTCAACAGCGCCAGTAATCGGCTCTGAGCACTGGCGCGCCGCTGCGGGCTGTCGCGCTGCCAACCATCTGCTATCCATTGAATCGCCGAATCGGCAACCAGGCTCAAGCGATAGTGCAATTGATGCGCCAGAGCCTGCTCGCACAGCGAATCATCGTCGAAGTACTCCAGACTGTAGACGGCGGTCATCAACGGGCTTGAATCAACCACGACCCAGCGCAAGCCCGAGCGCCTGGCTTGTTCGCAAGCCCTGTGCTCCGCTTCAAGCTGGCCGTCAATAATGTGCAACTGTTCGCAGCGCTCAGGTGTGCGTTGTTTCAGCTCGCACCAGTCCCGCAAATATTCCGGAACAACCAGCGCCGGCAGACGCGCGCCCAGGGCTGCGCAGAGCTGGGTCTTGCCTGTACACTCAGCGCCCAGGACAGCAATTATTCCGGGGTCTGAACTCATGCGTTCTGCAAATCGGCGGTCGGGCACTGGCTTGATCACATGGACCTTCAAGGTGTTCCTGGGGCTGGCGGCGTTTTCGACCGGTCTCGCACAGGCGGCGTTTCCAGACAAACCGATCAAGGTCATTATCGGCTTTCCGGCCGGTGGACCGCTCGATCAACATGCGCGATTGCTGGCGCCGAAGCTGTCCGAAATTCTCGGGCAGCAAATCCTGATCGACTATAAAGCGGGTGCTGGCGGCGCGATCGGCGCCGAGGCGGTCGCCAAGTCGCCGGCAGACGGCTACACACTGTTACTGGCCAACACCGGCACGCTGGTGATCAACGGTGCACTGTACGCCAAGCTGCCCTACGATACCTTGCGCGATTTTGCGCCGATCGCGCGCACCGCACAGCAGCCGCTCGCCTTGCTGGTTCACCCGTCCGTCCCGGTCAAGACCTTGCCGGAATTTATTACCTATGCAAAACAGAATCCGGGTAAATTAAACTACGGCTCGGCCGGCAATGGTGGCATCTCGCACCTGGTGCCCGAGCTGTTCAAACAAGCCGCCGGTATCTTCATGGTTCACATTCCGTATCGCGGCAGCGCGCCAGCGTTTACAGATTTGATCGCCGGTCAGGTGCAGTTCATGGCCGAATCAATCCCACAGGCCGCGCAATACGCAAAGACCGGCAAGGTGCGTGCGATTGCGGTCACCAGCGCGGCCCGCAATCAGGCGCTACCCGAGGTGCCGACGGTGATTGAGTCCGGCATCAAGGGCTTCGAGGTGGTTGGCTTTTATGGCTTCCTGGCACCAGTTGGCACCCCGAAAGAGATCGTTGCCAAACTATCGGCGGCGTTTGCGCAAGTTCTCGAATCGTCCGAGGTCAGAAACCGTATGGTCAGCCAGGGCGCTGATCCAGCGTTCCTGAATGCCGACGGGTTCACCGGTTTTCTGAGTCGTGAAACGCCACGCTGGCACAAAGTGGTCAAGGATTCCGGTGCCCGGATCGATTAAATCATTGATTTATTGATTGATTCGCGCGAGATTGATTCGCGCAAGATTGATTCGCGCAAGATTTTTTCCCAGCGAGATTGCCCATGCAAGCTAAAACTCTGAACGAGGTGTCGACCCGGCAGGCACTTGTGCACGCGGATCGAGTTGCTTATCGCACGCTAAAGCGCGACTGGAGTTTCGCGCAGATTGACGAGTCCGCCAATCGAGTAGCGCAAGGCCTGCTCGGTATGGGTTTGCGGCGCGGCGACCGGGTGGCGGCGCTGACCAAAAACACACCGGAATGCATCATCTTGCTGTTGGGTGCCTGCAAGATCGGGGCGGTCTGCATGCCAGTCAATTGGCGTTTAGCCGCTGCCGAACTTGAGTTCATCTTCAGTAACGGCGAAGCCAAACTGCTGATGTGCGACCAGCAATTTCTCGAGCTCGCGGCCACTACGGCCTACTCGCAACACATGAAAGTCATTGTCACCGAACCGGACGGCCCGAACGGTGGATTTTCCGGCTGGTTCAGGCAATTTGATGCGATCGCACCAACCCATGTCGTTGCGGCGAACGACACCGCACTGCAGCTTTATTCATCCGGCACCACCGGATTGCCGAAAGGCGTTGAACTGACACACACCAACCTGTTGACCTGTTTCGACGAGCTCGGTGTCGAGTTCGGTCTCGATCAACATTCAATCAAGTTAAACACCCTGCCGACCTTTCATATTTCCGGTGTCGGTCTGGGACTGCTGACCTACGCGTTGGGTGCGCAAAGTGTGTTTCATCCGGACTTTGATCCGCGCTGGATCTTGCGCGCCTTCGACGCGTACCGGATCAGTCACGTGTTGTTCGTGCCCGCCATGATTCAGATGCTGCTGAACACCGACGGCGTTCGCGAGGCCGAATATTCAACGCTCAAACAAATGTCGTACGGTGCCTCGCCGATCACCGACGCGGTGCTGATTGACGCGATGCGCACCTTCAAGTGCGACTTCCTGCAAGTCTACGGTCTGACCGAAACTACTGGCGCGATTACCTATCTGCGGGCCATCGACCATGACCCCGATGGTCCGCGCAAATATCTATTACGGGCCGCCGGCAAGGCCGGTGTCGGCGTGGAGCTTCGAATTGTTGACTCGGCAACCGGCACCGGTTGCCCAGACGGCGAAGTCGGTGAGGTGTGGATTCGCAGCCGCCAGAATATGGCCGGTTATTGGCGTAATGACCCAGCCACCACCCAGGCCTTCCCGGAAGGACGCGATGCGCGTGGCGGCTGGTTCCGATCGGGCGATGCTGGTTATCTGCGGGACGGTTTCCTGTTCATCCACGACCGGATCAAGGACATGATCATCTCTGGCGGCGAAAACATTTATCCGGCAGAACTTGAAAATATGCTAATGCAGCATCCTGCGATCGCCGACTGTGCGGTCATCGGTGTGCCCGACCAGCAATGGGGCGAGGCGGTCAAAGCCTGTGTGGTGCTGCGCAATAACCTGGCTGCCAGCGCCGCCGAGATCATGGCCTTCAGTCGCGAGCGAATGGCCATTTTAAATGCCCGAAGTCGGTCGACTTTCTGGACGCGCTGCCGCGCAATCCGAGCGGTAAGCTGCTGAAATATGTACTGCGCCAGCCCTACTGGGCGGGGCGCGAACGGCAGGTTAACTAGCGTGGAGACATTGCGACAGACGACTGTGCGGATATGCGCTAGGCTGTGGTGTTGCTAGCCAGCGCTGCGCTAGCCGACGTACTTGCAACTGGCACGGCCGATTCAATATTCTTGAATCGAAAGTAGTGCTCGCTATCGAGAAAGTCGTGTTCATCAAGCACATGCTGAATCATGCCCAAATTCATTAAGGTCTGGCCGCAAGTAATCGCCTCGGTCACACTGATTCCCAAATTGCTGCGTAGCCACGCGACCGCCTCGCTGCCCACAAAACAGTTTGGGTAACGTCGGGTTCGATGGCTGCGATCGGCCACCGCAATTCCGCCGTCGGACTCGGTCATCCGCGAAACGGCCTTGGCCAATCGAATCGGCTTGAGTCGTTCGCTGGGCCAACACAGTCGATAAAAATAATTCTCCGCTTCCAGATGGCGCTCTCGAACCACGTGGTACAGAAAACCGGCATCCACCATCCAGTTACCGATCTCGACGGCGCGTTCAATTGAGACTTGCCAATGTGCGGCCAAGCTTTGGACCAGTTCGGTGCCGATGAAACACTCTTCGTAGGACTTGAGCAAATATTGGCGGGTCGCAACCTCAAGATCGCCGGCCTGATCCAGCCAGTCGATCATATCGGCAACGCCGATGCCTTCGCGGGCCAATCGGTTGGTCTCCAAATGCAGCCGGGCCATCGCATGATTGGCAAACGCCGCCGGATTAAGTCCATGAAGAAACTGCCCGGTTTTGCGTGAATCGAACGATCGGCCCAAGGCACCCGATATCTCATTGGCGACCGGAAAGATCGACTCGTCGCGAAGCCCGAGATTCATCGCCGGAATCGTCAAAAGTGTACCCTGATCAACACTGGCCCAGCGTTCGATCAGGGGATCAATAATGATTCGATTGGCTACCAGGAGGGCAATCTTGCCGCGTACCCCGCTGGCCTTTAATTCGGCACGCAATTGCAGCACGGTGTAGCCGTTGCGTTGCAGATCGGCCAGATCAACCACCAACAGCGCCAGTCGCACCGACTTGGCCTTCAATGAATGCAGATGGCGCGACAGCTTGGTGACCGGATCGAGCATCTGCGCTTCGATCCGATGCGCCGCGCAAATCGCTTGCACGATCTGCGCTTGCAAGGAGTCGGAAGAATAAACAGCAATCATTCGGCAAATTCTCAGCACTTCAGCGGGCCAAGAATCAATTGGCCAGATCAAATTGATCCAAGCCCCGATGAACGGTCAGCTCAGAGCGCCAATGGTGGTGAATTCAACGAAGGGTCCAACGCGCCGGGCGGCAGCCGTTGGGCCAGTCGCTCGATATAGTCATCGCAAATACCAAGGCTGCGCAAGTGTGAACGAGTCTTGAACAAATAGTCGCGATTGCTGCCGAGAATGCCTTCGGCCTGACAAATTCGTTGTATCTGCGCGTCTTCGGCAAGCCCGCCTTCATAACTGGCGGTGCGTGGATCGATGACAAAAGCGACCAGCGCAATTTCAATCTGCTGGGCGCATTTGCCCTTGACCCATTGGGCCTGATAAGCACCCGTCAGCATTTCGCGTTGCCACAACAGGTGTAACTCGTCGCGGATTGCGCAGGCCGGTACCCGATAGGCCAAACCCTGACAGTGACCGCCTGGCTCAATCCCTAACATCAAACCAGGATTCTGCGGGCTGCCGCGACCCGCCGCACTGCGCAGACAAAACGACCGGTGCCAATCGGCCACAGTGACTGTTCGGGCTTCCGCATAATGAATGGTCGGGTTCCAGAGCATTGAGCCATAGGCAAATACCCACAGATCGTGACCGCTCGGAATGCTGGCCAATAAGGCCTCGAAACGCACCAGTCGTTCCACTTCCGACAACAAGCTGCCGGCACCGGATAATTCGGTGAAACGGCGCAGCATAGTACCGTCGGCTAGTGCCTCGCGGGTGATTGGACTTTGCGGCTCGGACATCATGCAAACACTGGTTGGTCATTCCAATGAGGTAGGCCCGAACATATCAGAGAAATGTCATACTCGACAAACCACTTTCCTCAGTCAGTTGGCCTTTAAATAGACCGCTCGAACAATCGGACACCAAAGGACCCGCAAAAATGATGCTTAACCGCTTTTTCGCACCAATACTGATCACCGCCGCCCTGAGTTTGAGTGCTTGTGCGCCGCTGATTACCCAGAGTCCGAACGAAGGCTGGCGACCGGTGAACGTCAAGCCGGCCGCAGAGGCGGGGCGCCTGCTGATCGACGGCTACGACGTGGTTGCCTTCTTCACCGAGAACAAGGCGCGCCCGGGCAGCGCAACGAATCGCAGCGACTACAAAGGCGTGGCACTGTATTTCGCCAGTGCCGAGAACAAAGCGAAGTTTGAATCCAACCCGCAAGCCTATCTGCCGCAATACGGCGGTTACTGCGCCAATGGTATTGTCTACGGCATCCCCTGGGGCGGCGACGGCAACAGTTATCGAATCTTCAACGGCAAGCTCTACATGTTCGGTGGCGAGGACTCGGTCAAGGGCTTCGAGCTTGACGTACCGGGCAACATTGCGCTGGCTGACAAATACTGGCGGGAAGAAGTTGCCGGTTCGAACGCCTTTTTGCAGCGCTTAAAGCGCTACGCGTTCGCGCGAGTGGCGCACTACAAAAGCGGCCCGGAGTTGGCGGCGTTGGTTGCCGAGAAAGAAAAAGCGGGCAAATAGTCGGGAAAATAAATACCACACCTCGATCTTCATTCGCCCTCGATCTTCATTCGCCCTTGATCTTCTTGCTGCGAATAATGTGCGCCCACTTCTCGGTATCCGCCTTGAGCAAGGCTGCCAATTCGGCTGAGCTGGTGGGTGCTGCTTCGGCACCACTGGCGGCGAATTTTTCGCGCACCGCCGGCGACTCCAGTGTTTTGCGTACCGCCTGATTGATCGACGCAATCACCGCCGGTGGCGTTTTCGAAGACGCGAACAGCGCATACCAATTATTAGTATCGACCCCCGGCAGGCCTTGTTCTGCCAGCGTCTTGATATCGGGTAACAAGGGATGACGCTGGCGATCGGCGAGACCAATTGCTTTCAGCTTTCCGGAGCGAATGTGACCCATAAGGCCCGGCACATCGCCGAACAAGCCCTGGACCTGCCCACCCATCAGATCGGTGATCGCCGGCGCAATGCCTTTGTACGGCACGTGCAGAAAGTTCGCATTACCGACCGCTGCCAATTGTTCAACCGCCAAATGGGGAATGCTGCCAATGCCGCTGGAGGCCATCGCGGTCGGTTCACTGCGCACTTTGCTGGCGGCCACGAACTCCGCCGCACTATTCGCAGCATTCTTCGGATTGACCACCAGCACTTCAACATTGTTGGCGACCAGGGACACCGGGGTCAGATCGCGCAGCGGGTCATAGCTGAGCTTGTCATATAGCGATGGGTTGATCGCGACCGCACCAACGCTGCTGAACCAAAGCGTCGAGCCGTCCGGCGGCGACTGGATGATCTGGTCAGCGGCAATCGCGCCGTTGCCACCGGCCTTATTCTCGACGATCACCCGGTGCCCCAGCTCAAGGGCAAGCGGTTCAGCGAACATCCGCGCCAGAAAATCGACCGGCCCACCGGGTGGGAAAGCGACCACCAATCGGGTGACTTTGCCAGCTTGGGCTTGGGCTTGGACGGGCAACAGCAAGGGCACCAAGGGCGCAAGCGTCTGCCAGCGCACCAGATTCACCAGCGGTGTCGAAACCGCCAACCGTGCCAGCAACACTCTGCGCTGGCGTAAACCGCTCGAAATGCTCATTTGAATTCGTTGCGCAAGGACGGGTTGTGCTGGCCAATGCTCGGGGCAGGTTCAAACCGGGCTTCATCCCATTCGGTCTGGTACGGCAGCGCCGGCAGCAGCGCG
>JANORY010000005.1:0-4317 GCA_031415535.1 Burkholderiales bacterium
AATGCCGGCAAGGAGGTACAACTCGAATTGATTCGTGCTCACCCCGAATTGGCGGGCAAGGCCATGGTGGCGAACAATTTGACGGCCGAATCGAGCAATGAACAAAATAAAGCCGGGCTGACCGATTGCAGCCCGCAAGAGTTCGCCAAGCTGCAGCAATTAAACGCGGACTACAACCGCAAGTTCGGATTTCCCTTCATTCTCGCCGTGCGCGGACCGCGCGGGCTGGGTTTATCGCGCGCGGAGATTATTGCTACCTTTGAGCGGCGGCTGGACAACCATCCGGACTTCGAGTTGGCCGAATGCCTGCGCAATATTCATCGCGTCGCCGAACTGCGTCTGAACGACAAGTTCGGACTGGTGCCCGATCTGGGTAATCAGATTTGGGATTGGGCCGAAGAACTGGCAAAGTATTCGGACTTTGCCTATGCCGAACGCGGTCAGCTCACCGTCACCTATTTGACCGAAGCCCATCGCGCTTGCGCGAAACTGTTGAGTCAGTGGATGCACAACTGTGGTTTCGACGAAGTCAATATCGACGCGGTCGGTAACGTGGTCGGCGTCTACCATGGTGCGGCTGATCATGCTGCGGTTGATCATATTGATGCTGCACACGCTTCGACGCGGCGCTTGCTGACCGGCAGCCACTACGATACGGTTAGAAATGCCGGCAAATACGACGGGCGGCTTGGTATCCTGGTGCCCATGCTGTGCGTTCGCGAGCTTCACCGGTCGGGACGGCGACTGCCGTATGAGCTGGAGGTGATTGGTTTCGCAGAAGAGGAAGGGCAGCGCTACAAGGCGTCCTTTCTGGCCGCCAGCGCCCTCACCGGGCAATTCAACCCGGCCTGGCTGGATCAGAAAGACGCCGGCGGCGTGATGCTACGCACTGCAATGCAGGTAGCCGGTTTGCAGGTCGACGAAATTGCCGGCATCGCGCGCCGGCCCGCCGATTATCTGGGCTTTGTTGAGTTGCATATTGAACAAGGCCCGGTGCTCAATGAAATGGATTTGCCGCTCGGCGTAGTGACCTCGATCAATGGCAGTGTGCGCTATCACGGCGAGATCATTGGCACGGCCAGTCATGCCGGTACAACGCCGATGGGTAGTCGGCGCGATGCCGCCGCTGCGGTCGCGGAACTGGTGCTCTACCTTGAGAAACGCGCTTCAGAATCGCCGAACACGGTCGGTACCCTGGGCATGCTCGAAGTACCCAACGGCTCGATTAACGTTGTGCCGGGCCGCTGCAAGTTCAGCCTCGATATTCGCGCAACGACCGATGCCGTTCGTGACGCCTGCACCGGGGATGTGGTGAACGAGCTGCGGCAAATCTGCGAGCGCCGCGGCGTCCGCTACAAGCTGGAGGAAACCATGCGAATTGCGGCGGCACCGAGCGCAGCGCCGTGGCAGACACGCTGGGAACGGGCGGTTGAATCACTGGGACTGCCGATTCATCGGATGGCCAGCGGTGCCGGACATGACGCCATGAAGATGCATGAGATCATGCCGCAAGCCATGTTACTGATGCGCGGGCTGAACTCGGGAATAAGCCACAATCCGCTGGAGGCGATCAGCAATGATGATACCCAACTGGCGGTCGAGGCTTTTCAGAAGTTGCTTGAACATTTGGCCTGGGAACTGTCATGAGTCCGTATCAGCGACTCGATGCCTGGGTTGACGCACACTTCGATGAGGAAATCCGTTTCCTGCAAGAACTGGTGCGCATACCAACCGACACGCCACCGGGCAATAACGCGCCCCATGCCGTGCGCACCGCCCTGCTGTTGAGCGGGTTCGGGTTCCAAGCCGAACAGCATGCAGTACCGGAGGCTGAAGTCAAGCGTTATGGCCTGGAGTCGATTACCAACTTGATTGTGCGGCGTCACTTCGGCGACGCCGCACCGGGCCAAACACGCGGCATAACCATTGCGCTGAATGCTCACGGCGATGTCGTGCCGCCGGGCGACGGCTGGACACACGACCCGTACGGTGGCGAAGTGAAGGACGGTCGGCTCTATGGCCGAGCCTCGGCGGTCAGCAAGAGCGATTTTGCGAGCTACACCTTTGCCTTGCGCGCGCTCGAATCGTTGCTAGCAGCAGGCACGGAACCCCACTTGGCGGGTACGGTCGAATTGCACTTCACCTATGACGAAGAATTCGGCGGTGAACTCGGGCCGGGCTGGTTGCTCAAACACAAGCTGACCCGACCCGACTTTCTGATTGCAGCCGGCTTTAGCTATCAGGTCATAACCGCACACAACGGTTGCCTGCAAATGGAAGTCACCGTGCTCGGCAAGATGGCCCATGCAGCGATCCCGCACACGGGCGTTGACGCGCTGCAAGCCGCGACGATGATTCTGAATGCCCTGTACGAGCAAAATGGTCTATATCGGTCGATCACCTCAAAGGTCAGCGGCATTACGCATCCGTACCTGAACGTCGGGCGCATCGAAGGCGGTACCAACACCAATGTGGTACCGGGCAAGGTCGTGTTCAAGCTTGATCGCCGCATGATTCCAGAAGAAAATCCGCTCGAAGTTGAGGCGAATGTGCGCCAGGTCATCGAGCGCGCTGCGGTTGGGATGAAGGGCATTCAGGTGCAGATCCGGCGATTGCTGATGGCCGAGTCGCTCACGCCGCTGCCCGGTAACGAGCCGCTGGTCAAAGCGCTGCAAGCCCACGCCGAGGCTGTTATCGGTGAGCCGGTGCCGACCTCCGGCACACCGCTCTATACGGATGTGCGGCTGTACGGCGCTTACGGCGTGCCCGCCGCGATCTACGGTGCCGGACCGAGGACCGTCCTCGAATCGAATGCCAAGCGCGCTGATGAGCATCTGGTATTGCAGGATTTGCGGTATGCGACCAAGGTGGTGGCCAGAACCTTGTTTGACTTGCTGAGCAAGCATGAATAGGCTCACCCGCATCGTCCGCTTTGATGTCTGGCAGGACCCGTCGATGTTCGAACGCTTTGCGCGCGAGCCAGACATCGAACTGGTTACGCTGGCCCGCGAGGGCGATGATGCGCTCGCCTGGACGGCGCTGGGTCAGGCACACGCCTATGTGATCTCGGTGGCCAAGGACGAACTGCCGCGCCAGTGGTGGGCCAATGCCGAACTTGCCGCACGTTGCCCGAACTTGCTAGTGGTTTCAGCGACCGGTGCCGGCTATGACACGGTCGACGTGCCGGCCTGTACAGCGGCTGGTATTCTGGTTGTGAATCAGGCCGGCGCAAACGCCCAGTCGGTGGCCGAGATGACCCTCGGTCTGATGTTGAATCTGGTTCATCGGATCGGTGAATCTGATCGTCGACTGAAGGGCACATCGCGCGATTTTTCGCGTGAAGACCTGATGGGTGGCGAACTCATGGGCAAAACGCTGGGCCTTATTGGCCTGGGTCATGTCGGCACTCGGGTCGCCGCCCTGGCGCACGCCTTCGGCATGCAGGTGCTCGCCACCGATCCCTACCTTTCGGCGGATGACATCAGACAACGCGGTGGCTCGCCGACGTCCTTCGATGCACTGCTGGCGCAAAGCGATTTTGTTTCGCTGCATTGTCCGCGTGATGCATCGACCTTACGGATGCTCAACGCGCAGGCCTTGGCCCGTATGAAGCGCGGCGCGTTTTTCGTGACGACTGCGCGCGGCGGTATTCATGACGAAGACGCCCTGCTCGCAGCACTTCGCTCGGGGCATCTGGCGGGTGCCGGCATTGATGTCTGGGATCAGGAGCCGCCGCCAACCGGCCATCAGTTGCTGGCGTTGGAGAACGTGGTGGCCACTTTTCATACCGCCGGCGTTACCCGCGAAGCACGACGCAATATGGGTGTGTGGTCAGCCGAGCAACTGATCAATCTGTTTAACGGACAGACGGCTGCGCGCATCGTGAATGCAGAAGTTTGGCCGGTTTTTGCCGCACGGTTTGAAGCCGCCATGGGTCGGCCGATTGCCGCACTTATTGCTTGAGCCGTGTTGCCCGAGCACTGGTTGCGTCGGTACTGGTTTGATTGTTGAGCGGTTTCCTCATTCACTGCAAAGGTGGCGCCATGTTCGTAGACCAATTCGCCGATATCAAGGGAATCCGGACGCGCTTTTGGCAGGCCGGCGATCGCGGATCGCCGGTTATTCTGCTGCACGGAATCGGCTGTTCGGTCCTGGAATGGGAGCGCAACATGGCAGCCTTGGCCAGTTCACATCAAGTGTTCGCGCTTGATCTAATGGGCTTCGGCTTGACCGACAAACCCGCCGACGAGTCCTATAGTCTGCGTCGATTAGCGCAGTTCGTCCTTGATTTCATGAGCGCAAAACAACTCTCGAGTG
>JANORY010000006.1:0-1606 GCA_031415535.1 Burkholderiales bacterium
ATTGATGCCCTTGCGGTTTGACAGAACACCACCAATTCGCACCACACAGTCAATGGTGGTGCGGGTCACGTTGGTAACCTGCATGGTCATGCGACCATCGTTGAGCAGCAACATGTCCTCGATGTGAACGTCGTTGACCAGTTCACGGTAGTCCAAACCGACCTTCTGTTGATTGCCTCGCTCGCGGCGCGGCAGTCATGGTGACCTCACATTTGGGCCGGCCAACCGAGGGCGAAGTCAAGCCCGAAGATTCGCTGGCACCGATCGCCCGGCGCATGAGCGAGCTGTTAGGCAAACCGGTTACCCTGGTGTCAGATTGGGTGAACGGCGTGACGGTTCAACCGGGGCAGGTGGTGTTGCTGGAGAACTGCCGGTGCAATCGCGGCGAGAAGAACAACGACCCTGCGCTGGCGCGCAAGATCGCCGCTTTGTGTGACGTCTATGTGAATGATGCCTTTGGCACTGCCCATCGCGCCGAGGCCACCACACACGGTGTCGCGCAGTTTGCGCCGATTGCCTGTGCCGGTCCGCTGATGGCAGCCGAACTTGATGCGCTCGGCAAAGCTTTGCAAAGTCCACGCCGGCCGCTGGTGGCAATTGTTGCCGGCTCAAAGGTCTCGACCAAATTAACCATCTTGAAATCTTTGGCTGCTAAAGTAGATCAGTTGATTGTCGGTGGCGGCATTGCCAATACGTTTTTGCTGGCGATGGGACTGCCGATTGGCAAGTCACTGGCTGAGCGGGAATTGCTGAGCGAGGCGCGAGCGATCATTGATCTGATGGCGGCGCGCGGTGCCGAGGTGCCGTTGCCGGTTGATGTGGTCTGCGCCAAGGCGTTCGCCGCCGACGCGCTGGCAACCGTCAAGGACGCCGCTGCGGTCGGCTCCGATGACCTGATCCTCGACATCGGCCCGAAGACGGCGGCAAAGTTGGCTGAACAACTGAAGAACGCCGGGACGATCGTCTGGAACGGTCCGGTAGGTGTATTTGAATTCGCAGCGTTTGCGGCCGGTACCGAGTCACTGGCTCGTGCGATTGCCGCATCCGAAGGATTCTCGATTGCCGGTGGTGGCGACACGCTGGCGGCGATCGCCAAATTCGGCATCAGTGACCAGATTGACTATATTTCGACCGGTGGTGGGGCGTTTCTGGAGTTTCTTGAGGGCAAGGAGTTGCCAGCGGTAGCCGCATTGATCGCTCGCGGGCACAATGCGAAGTCTGTCATGAGCTCAGCGGGGTAACTATGTCACGTGCAACCAAGATTGTCGCAACACTGGGTCCGGCCTCGGCCGATCCGGCGGTGCTCGAACGAATGATCCTGGCTGGGGTCAATGTGGTGCGCGTCAACTTTTCGCATGGCGCTGCCAGCGAACATACTGAAACAGTTCGTCGGGTACGCGAAATGGCCGCGCGGCTGGGGCGCGATATTGGCGTGCTGGCTGATTTGCAAGGCCCGAAGATTCGGATTGGCAAGTTTGAAGACGGCAAGGTTGAATTGAAGTCGGGCGACCGGTTCGTGTTCGATATCAACTGTGAGCTCGGCAATCAACAGCAGGTCGGTTTGGACTACCGTGAACTGGTCAACGACGTTCACATCGAGGACATG
>JANORY010000007.1:0-1343 GCA_031415535.1 Burkholderiales bacterium
TTGCGCGAGGACCTGAAGGATTGGTTCGATATGGACAGCGACAGTCCGTATATGCTGTTGGTTGCCGATGTCGTCAAGTCGCGCCAGACGCCGATGACGGCGGAGCAGCAGCAACTGTTTGGCATCGACAAGCTGAACGTCCCCAAGTCGACTATTCCGGCCGTTACCCATGTCGACTATTCGGCGCGAGTCCAGACCGTTCATCGTGAAACCAATCCGCTTTATCACGAACTGATCAGCCGCTTCAAAGCGTTGACCGGTTGTCCGGTGCTGGTTAATACCTCGTTTAACGTTCGCGGCGAACCGATTATCTGTACGCCGGAAGACGCGTTCCGTTGCCTGATGGGCACCGAAATTGAACTGCTCGCCGTTGGCAACTGCCTGCTTGAAAAATCGGCCCAGAATCAAGCGCTTGCGCTTGACTACAAGAACGCCTACGAGCTTGACTAAGCCGGTGGCGCGAGACTCATGAAAAAAGGCCTGATCGTCGTATTGATCTCGGTGCTGGTGGGCCTTGTGCTCGGCGAACTCGCGCTGCGACTAATTTGGGTTAATCCGTACCGGGACATCCAGATCACTCAATTTGTCGAGATGCGTCAACTGGCAGCGCCGCTGAGCCAGAAACTGTCGCGCAAATGGATGAATGGCGAAGAAGAGCCGGTCCTCCTCAGAACCAATTCGCGTGGTTATATCGAACCGGCGCTGCTGCATCCAGCACCGCAGCTCACACTGGCATTTTTTGGTGGCTCGACCACCGAATGTCAATACGTGGTCGAGAGCCAGCGCTTCCCCGCACTGGTGGGTTCCATGCTCAACCAGCGCGGCATCAAGGCCAATGTGCTGAACGCTGCGCGCAGTGGCAATACCTCACACGATTCGCTGAATTTGTATTTGAACCACGTGGTGCAGGACAAGCCGAAGATCGTTGTGGTCATGCATGCGGTAAATGATCGCGGGGTAATCGCTCAAGACCCGCTGTACGCAACCCGTAGCGCCAAACCTATGGTGTTCGGCGATGTTTCACGGTTTTTGACCCAATGGTTCTCGAATAATAGTTCGCTGGGCGGGCTATTCAGACTGCTCAAGACCAATCTGCTGGTCACCGAGTTCAGCTCGGTGGGTTTCGCCGGTCATATAGACAAGGTGCGCGCCGACCCGGAACCTTTTCGCAGCCGACTCTTGACCTTTGTGGCCGCCGTTCGCAGTTTTGGCGCGGTGCCGGTGCTGATGACCCAACCGCTGATCATTACCCGCGATGCCAAAACGCCGCAGTGGGCCAATATGTCGGATCAGGAACGATTTAATCAGGTAATTCGCGAGGTCGCGACCAGTCAACAGGTCAG
>JANORY010000008.1:0-4364 GCA_031415535.1 Burkholderiales bacterium
TGTTCTATCTGCCGGGCCTGGGGCGGCTGGTGTTTCAGTCGATCTCGAACCGCGACCTGATTGTGGTTCGCAACTGCGTGATGTTGCTGGCGGCCATGGTGGTGATCATCAACTTTGTGGTTGATCTGCTCTACGCAGCGATCGATCCGCGACTCAAGGCCTCGGATATCTGATGCCCGCCCTGGTGCCTTCCCTGCAACCCGGTGCCGCCGGATTCTGGTCGCGGGCCTTCAAGCACCGAAGTTTCGTGCTGGGCGCACTGTTGTCGGCCTTCATGATTCTTGCCGCTGTGTTGTCCCTGTTCTGGACGCCGTGGCCGGCATATGAAATTGACCTCGCCGAAAAGCTCAAGCTTCCGTCGGCGCAGCATTGGCTCGGCACCGACACGCTCGGGCGCGACGTCACCAGCCTCATCTTAATTGGTGCGCGCAACTCGATCACGGTCGGCATGATTGCGGTCGGGATTGGCTTGTCATTGGGCGTAGTTCTGGGCTTGCTAGCGGCGGCGCGGCGCGGCTGGATCGAAGAGCTGATCATGCGTTTGACCGACTTTACTTTTGCCTTTCCGGCAATTTTGTCGGCGATCATGATGACCGCGATCTTCGGTCCCGGCATTGTCAACTCGATCATCGCGATCGGTATTTTCAACATACCAACATTCGCGCGAATCACCCGTGCATCGGCCAATGCCATCTGGGCGCGTGAGTTCATTCTGGCGGCGCGCGCGGCCGGCAAATCAACCCTGCAGATTACGATTGAGCATGTCGTGCCAAACATTGCCTCGGTGCTGATCGTGCAGGCCACCATCCAGTTTGCACTCGCCATCCTGGCCGAGGCCGCGTTGTCCTATCTCGGCCTGGGCACACAGCCGCCGCAACCGTCTTGGGGGCGCATGCTCAATGAAGCGCAAACCTTGTTGTTCGCCGCGCCACGACTGGCGATTTTTCCCGGCGTCGCCATCGCAATTTCCGTGATGGGGCTGAACTTGCTTGGCGACGGTTTGCGTGATCTGCTCGACCCAAAACTGGCGCGATCACGATGACTCTGCGAAGTACGACGCTGCTACCAAGCTCGCTGACGCAGCAAAATTCGATGAGCCAATTAACCGAAGCAGCGGATCCGCAAGCCTTGCTCGAAGTCCGCAATTTAAGCGTGCGCTTGACTACCGCGCGCGGTCCGGCCTATGCGGTGCGCGATTTGAGTTTTACGCTGGCCCGTGGCGAAACACTGGGCCTGGTGGGCGAATCGGGCTGCGGCAAATCAATGACCGCGCTGGCCGTTCTGGGCTTGACGCCGGAGTTGGCGCAGATCGGCGGCGAGGTGCTGTTCCAGGGCCGTTCGCTGCTGGCGCTCGACGAGGCCGAATTGGCAGCGCTGCGCGGCAATCGGATTGCCATGATCTTTCAAGAGCCGATGACGGCCTTAAATCCCCTGCAAACCGTCGGTGCTCAAATCGCCGAGCCATTGCGCCTGCACAAGGGTACCCGGGCCGGTATCGCTCGAACCCAGGCGATTGCCTTACTGGATCGAGTCGGCATCGCTGATGCGCGTCGCCGGGTCGATGCCTACCCGCATCAGCTCTCCGGGGGGCAGCGGCAACGCGTCACGATTGCGATGGCGCTGGCCTGCGATCCGGACCTGCTGATCGCGGATGAGCCGACCACCGCGCTCGATGTAACGGTGGCGCAGCAAATCCTCGAGCTGATCGCCGCGCTGGTCGCGGAGCGCGGGATGGGTCTGTTACTGATCTCGCACGATCTCGGCGTGATCGCCGCCAATGTCGGTCGCGTCATGGTGATGTACGGCGGCATGATGGTTGAGACCGGTCCGTCACCGCAGGTGTTTCGCGAATTGCTGCATCCGTATAGCCAGGGCTTGATCGCGGCGCGACCGCGTATTGGTGCTGCGCGAATCGATGGCCGCAGGCCCAGATTGGCGACCATTGCCGGTTCGGTGCCCGAGCTGGTTGATATGCCGCAGGGCTGCGCTTTTGCCAATCGCTGCGAGCGCGTGATTGCCGATTGCCAGCAGGCGATTCCAGCCTTGAAAACTGTCAGCGCGGTCCATACTGTTCGTTGTTTACGAGCGCTCGAGTAGCGCGATGAATCTGGTCGAAGTCCGCAATCTGGTCAAGCACTATCGGCTGCCGCGCGAACGACTGTTCGAGGCAGCCGGTTCAGTGGTCGCCCTCGATGACGTCAGTTTCACTGTGCGCAGCGGCCAGAATTTCGGCATTGTCGGTGAGTCCGGCTCTGGCAAATCGACGCTCGCCCGGTTGGTCATGGCGCTCGAGCGGCCGACCTCAGGCAGCATTACGTTGTTCGGACAAAATCCGGCACACCAGGACAGCCTCGCGCTGCGCCGGGCGCGGCGTAATTTCCAGATGGTTTTTCAGGACCCTTACGGCTCGCTCGATCCACGCCAGACCGTGGCGCGGATCGTTGCCGAACCGCTCAGCGCGATCGGGCTGATCGATCCAAATAACGGTGAGCCGATCGGCGACGCCACCGTGCAACGACGTCGGGTTACCGAATCGCTCGATGCGGTCGGCTTGCGTGCCAGTGATATGGAAAAGTACCCGCATGAATTCTCTGGCGGTCAGCGGCAAAGGATTGCGATTGCGCGCGCCTTGATCACCCGGCCGAAACTGATCGTCGCCGACGAGCCGGTCAGTGCGCTCGATGTTTCGGTACAAGCCCAGGTGCTGAATCTGCTGGCGGATTTGCAAACCGGATTCGGGGTAACCTTCATCCTGATCAGCCATGATCTGGCCGTGGTCGATCATCTGTGTGACGAAGTGGCAGTGCTTCAGAGGGGCAAGATCGTCGAACAGGGCAGCCCGGCGCAACTATTCAGCCAACCGAAGCATCCGTACACCCGTACCCTGGTTGCCGCTTTGCCAAGACTCGATTAACCCCGACACTCTGCGCATAAACAAGCGGATACAGACTGGAGACGAACAATGGCAAAGGCAAAAGCGCCGGCAAAGGCGCAGGCTGTTGCAAAGGCGCGGGCTGCCGCACAGAAGGTGGCTGCGTTGAATCGCACGACCATCGGCTGGATAGGCCTGGGCCGGGTGGGTGAGGCAATGGTCTAACGTTTGCTCAAGGCCGGTTTTCAGGTCGCGGTCTGGAATCGGACGCGCAGCAAGGCCTTGCCCTTGGTCGAGTACGGTGCCCAGTTGGTGTCGACCACCGACGATTTGAAAGAGGTTTTGTTTGCGGAAGGCGGTTTGGTCACCGGTAAGCAGCGGCCGAAACTGGTCATCGACAGTTCGTCTATCTCGCAAGAAGGCTCGATCGAGGTACGTGCGCGGCTGGAGGCACTCGGCATTGGCTATTTATGTGCGCCGGTGTCGGGTAACGCCAAGGTGGCGAAGGCCGGCAAACTGTTGGTGGTGGTCTCGGGACCGCTCGTACTCTACGAAAGCGCCAAACCCAGTCTTCAGGCGCTGGGGCGCTGCCGCGCGCGCCTGAAGGCTGGGCGAAGTTGGAAGTGGCCGGATTGCTCGGGCCGCAGATCAATATCGTGCACGGTCACTCGTTGAGCGATCAGCAGATCGAACGGTTCTGCGCTCTCGGCATGTGCTTTTCGGTGACGCCGGAAAACGAGATGGCGCAGGGCCACGGCCATCCAATTACCGGCCGGCTGCGGCAATTCAAATCGGCGCCGTCTCTGGGCGTTGATCTTGAATCGGTGTTGTCCGGCGAGATGTTTCTCGTGGCTCGATGGCCCTGGCGAGCCAGCGAGCGCTCGATAACGCCGAGTACCGCGCCCTGCATGGTACGATCCCACTGACCTGCACGATTACCACCCGCGAGGCCTTGGCCTGGATCACAATTGAGGGCGCGCGCATGCTCCGACAAGACGATCGTATCGGCTCATTGGCGGTAGGCAAAAAAGCCGATCTGGTGTTGATTCGCAGTGATCAACTGAATATGCAACCGATGCACGATCCGGTATCGACGGTAGTGATGCAAACCAGTCTCGCGAACATCGACAGTGTCATGATCGCCGGTCGCTGGCGCAAGCGTCACGGCGCGTTACTCGAGACCGATATGGCCTCAAAGCTGGCGCAACTAAGCGCTTCCGGGCGGCGGGTAATGGCGGGTATGGGGCTGGCAATATGAATACTACATTTGCCGCGCGTTGGTCGGCATCGCTGGCAGGCCTGGCCTTGCTGATGGTTGGCTTGCTGCAGCCGATCGCCGCAAGTGCACAAGATTTTCCAGTCAAGCAAGGCCAAAACGCCGCGTGCGATCGTGCAGCGCTCGGAGCGCAAGCCTTGCCGATGAAGCCTGAGCAATTCGACAGCTTCATCAAATCCGAGATTGAGGCTGCGGCGCGCATCGCCAAGGCGGCGC
>JANORY010000009.1:0-1094 GCA_031415535.1 Burkholderiales bacterium
GCCGAGGAAGTGATTCGCGCGGCGGCGACCAAACCGTTTGGCTTCGTTGCGTATTTTCCGGGCCCCGGTCTGGGCGGGCATTGCATTCCGATCGATCCGTTTTACCTCACCTGGAAAGCGCGGCAATACGGATTGAACACACGATTTATCGAGTTGGCCGGGGAAATCAATCGTGCCATGCCCGAGTGGGTGGTGAGCAAAGTCACCGACGCGCTGAACGAGCGCAGGCTTTCGGTGAAGGCCAGCAAGGTTTTGGTGTTGGGCATTGCCTACAAGAAAAACGTTGATGATATGCGTGAATCGCCGGCCGTTGAACTGATGGAAATTCTGCGCGACAAAGGTGCCATAGTTTCCTATTCGGATCCACACGTAGCGGTGTTTCCAAAGATGCGTGAGCACAAATTTGATTTGAAAAGTGTCGCGCTGACGGCAGAGTCAATTGCGTCATTTGACGTAGTCTTGCTCGCGACCGATCATCTCAAATTCGATTACGAGCTGATCCGAAAACACGCTCAGTTGATTGTCGATACCCGAGGGGTTTATCTGCAACCGTTCGACAATGTGGTGAAGGCTTAAGCATCGTGTCCAATCTGTATCAACACATGAACGCGATCGCCGATCGAAAGATTCGCTTCGCGGTGGTCGGCTGCGGGCGTATTTCGAAGAACCATTTCGGCGCACTCAAACAGCATGCCGAACGCGCCGAACTGGTCGGCGTCTGTGATATCGATCCGAACGCGCTGGCGGCGGCGGTACAGGAGACCGGTGCCAAGCCGTACCCATCGCTCACGAATTTGCTGGTGGACAGCAATGCCGATGTCATCGTCTTGTCCACGCCCTCCGGGCTGCATTGCAGCGAGACCATTCAGATCGCGGAAAAGCGCCGCCATGTCATGACCGAGAAGCCGATGGCGACCCGCTGGCACGACGGCGTCAAGATGGTTGAGGCCTGTGATCGGGCCGGTGTGCGCCTCTTTGTGGTCAAACAGAACCGCCATAACGCGACCCTGAAAATGCTCAAGAACGCCATTCTGCGCGGCCGTTTTGGTCGCATTCACACGGTGGCCATCAACGTCTTCTGGTCGCGTCCGCAG
>JANORY010000010.1:0-1191 GCA_031415535.1 Burkholderiales bacterium
TCGCGCCCGACACCAGGATCGGCAGATCCCCCCAGCGCGACACCCGAATCGCATGCAAGGCGCGCTGCAAGGATCGATCCGACATCAAATCCGGTGCCGGTAATTCGCGCTGGTCGTAATGCGTGCCGCCCGCTAACAGGACAATTGCCTTCGGCGGATCAGGACCCGCCAATTCGGTTTGCAAAGTCGATTGTGATAACGCCGGCAGACTCGCCTGCTCCACTAATCCGGCCACGCCGTAGGCAACCAGCCGGGTACTCAAGAGGAGGCCGAGAATCACACCGCTCCAGGCGATTGACTTGCCGATCCTTGGATACCGCGCTATCAAAATCAAGCCGGCCATGGTCATGACCAGCGGGCCACCTGGCGGCAGTAGCAGGTTATCGACCAAACGTTTGACGATTAATGCAGGCTCGATCAATCGAAGCTCCGAAAAGTACCTGTCACCACCACATTAGCCGCTTACCAACAATCGAATCTGTTCAAGCGCGCCGGGATCTTCAATCGTTGTCAGATCACCGGCGTCGCGTTTCTCACACACCGCCTGCAGCGAACGGCGCAACACCTTGCCCGACCGGGTCTTCGGCAAGGCATTGACAAAATAAACCCGCGCTGGCCGGGCCACCGCACCAAGTTGCCGATCGACCGTTGCCATGACCTCGCCCTCCAACCGCAGGCGGTCGGCCGGATCGTGCGCGGCATCGGCGTCGCGCAGTACTGCAAAACCTACTGCAACCTGGCCTTTGAGCGCGTCGGCAACACCGACCACCGCACATTCGGCAATCGCTGCGTGGCTTGAAATCGACTCCTCAATCTCCCGTGTACCGAGGCGATGACCCGCGACGTTGATCACGTCATCGGTGCGGCCCAAAATAAAGTAATACCCGTCGTTGTCACGAATGCCCCAGTCGAAGGTTGAATAAAGCTGACGACCCGGAATGCTTGAGAAGTAGGTTTTCACGAATCGCTCGTCATCACCCCAGATGGTCTGCATGCAGCCGGGCGGTAACGGCGGCGCAATTGCAACTACGCCCTTCTCGTTATTGCCCAACTCCTCGCCGGTGGTTTCGTGCACCAGACGGACATCGTAGCCATACATGGGCTTACCGGGGCTGCCGAGCCGGGTCGGCGTTGCTTCAATGCCATGCGCCACCGTCAGAATCGGCCAGCCGGTCTCGGTTTGCCAATAGT
>JANORY010000011.1:0-2716 GCA_031415535.1 Burkholderiales bacterium
GGTCAATTTAACGGTGCTCTCGTTGGTTGCGACCTTTACCGGCGGATTTCTGGTCTGGACCAGCCTGTCGGCGGCGATCGCCAAACAAACGCGCTCCCTGGCAGTGCTCGGCATTTTGGGCATGGCACGGTCCGGTCTGGGCAAGCTTGTCCTGTCAATCGGAATGGTACTGGGTTTGGCAGGTGCGAGCGCGGGTGTCGTTTTGGGTATCGGACTTGCGCGACTCTTGCTCGCATCCTTGGGTGCCGATCTGGGTGCGGGCTATTTTTCAGGCGCAGGCTTTGCGCTCGATTTGAGCATCGCGAGCATCGTGCCGTTTTTTATGCTGGGCGTTCTGACCGCCCTCGCGGGTGCCTGGGGGCCCGCGCGCAGAGCCGGACGTCTGTCGTTTGTGCAGGCGCTGCGCGGTGTACAGGCTGACGAGATTGCGGATACCCGCTTGACTCCACTTTTGTTGTTCGGCATCGGCGCAGCGCTATTGCTGATGCCGGCAATCTTCGGTCTGCCCCTGGCCGCGTACCTGGCGATTGCCCTTTGGCTGCTGGCCGGCATTCAGTGTACTGCGTCACTGTTGCGGGTCTGCAGCCAGTTCATCGCCCGCTTCGAGGCAAGGCTGGCGCGTTATCCGGTGCTCTGGCTGGCCGCCCAACGCAGCCTCGGCGATCGGCAGGGTGCCAGGCAATCAGCGCGATCGGCTGCGGCGGTGGTCGCCAGCTTCGCCTTGGCCTGTGCGATGGCAACCATGGTCTACAGTTTTCGCTATTCGGTGGCCGATTGGCTGACCCGGGTGCTGCCCGCCGACCTGTACGCCCGAGCCGGGCAAAACGCCGGTGCAGGCCTGCTGAGTTCGCAACAACAAGCCAGCATACGATCGTTGGCCGGACTCGATCGCGTTGAATTTGTTCGCAGTGTGCAACTCGCCCTCGCCGAGGAATTGCCAGCGATCACCTTGCTCGCCCGACCGCTATCGAGTGCCGAGATTTCAACTCAGTTACCGATCACCGGTTCGGTGCTCGCCGCACCCGCCGGATTCATAACGATCTACGCCAGCGAGACTGCGGCCGCACTGCATAAGTTGCGGCCCGGATCGATACTGTCCTTACCGACCCTCGGCAAGGATCAGCCACAATTCTTCGTGAGCGCCCTCTGGCGCGACTACGCCCGCCAGAATGGTGCCCTCGTCATGGAACTTAACCGCTATCAACAGTTGACCGGGGACCTGAGTATTAATGAGTTGGCGATCTGGACGCAGGACGGCGTTTCGGCCGAGTCGATTGTGGCCGAGTCGCGTCGTATCACCGACCCCGATTTATCGCACTTGCAATGGCGAACTGCTGGCGAGTTACGCAGTCTTTCTTTAAAGGTATTTGATCGCAGCTTCACCCTGACCTACGTCCTTGAAGCGATTGCGATTCTGGTTGCGTTGCTGGGCGTCACCGCCAGTTTCGGATCACAAACGCTCGCACGACTGCGCGAATTTGCGGTGTCGCGTTACCTCGGCTTGTCGCGCCGCGACGTCTTGCGCCAGCTTTGCGCGGAATCCTTGTTTATACTGAGCATTGCCGTTTTCTGGGGTCTGATTCTCGGCCTGGCGATCGCCGCAGTTCTGGTTTTTCGAGTCAATCCCCAATCGTTTCACTGGACGATGGATCTGCGACTGCCGGTGCTGGAATTGCTCGCAGCCGGGATCGCGCTGGTGACTTTGGGTTGTATTGCGGCGGTGGTCACGGCACAGCGCGTCATGGCCCCCCGCTTGCAGCAATCCTTGAAAGACGATTGGTGAACGCGCGCCGAAACAGTCTGCGAATTGCGAGCACCTGGCCTTGGCTGGCGAGTGCCGGATTCCGACTGCCGGGATTCAAACTGCCTGGCTTCGGTGTGCCCTACTTCGGTGTGCCGATCGCGGCAATGTTCGCGGCCAGTCCTTCCGCCAGCGCGACCGACGACGGCAAGTTTGCCGACGTAATGCTTGGCACCGAATTGCAATTTCCACGTGATCATGGCGCGCATCCGGACTTTCGCACCGAATGGTGGTACCTGACGGGTTGGCTTGATCACGGCTCGCAACCCTTAGGCTTTCAGGTCACCTTCTTTCGTTCGCGCACGACCCAAAGTCGAGCCAACCCCAGTCGATTTTCGGCGGCGCAGCTCTTGTTTGCGCATGTCGCGCTGGCCGATCCGCAGAAGATGGCCCTGGTGCACGATCAACGCAGCGCACGTATGGGCTTTGGCCATGCGGCATTTGCCACCGACCGGACTGATCTTCGAATTGGCGACTGGCACCTCTGGCAACCCGACGGCAAGCGCTATCAGAGTGTCATTCGCGCCAAGGCGTTCACCTTGCAGCTTGAGTTCGAAACGGCCTCGCCGGCCTGGCTGCAAGGCCAAGGCGGCTACTCCCGTAAAGGGCCGCACGCATTACAAGCCAGTTATTACTACAGCCGACCGCAGTTATCGGTACGGGCCCGATTGCAGTGGATGCAGCCTGCACGACTAGTACCGAGCAGCCCGACTCGCGAGTTGGCGGGCGTTGCCTGGCTCGATCATGAATGGAGCAGCCAGGTACTGGATACACAAGCCAGCGGCTGGGATTGGGTGGGCTTGAATCTGAACAATGGCGATTCACTGATGGCCTTTCAGATTCGACGCGCCAGCAAAGACGTGCGGGCCACCGCTGCCGCGCCTACCACACCCGCCGCGCCTGCCGCGCCTGCCG
>JANORY010000012.1:0-3025 GCA_031415535.1 Burkholderiales bacterium
TACCGCTGGCAAATTCAGTTCGTTCACCGGTCGGAATTCGGGTCGCCACCGCTACAAAACGAATTGGCAGTGCCTCAATCGAGCGACCGCCCACCGCCCAGTCAATGTCGCGCTCAATGCTGTCGCCGGTGACCCAGCCGAAGCGATGCCAGGTGAGGTCACCGATCCAGTTCATCGGATTCGATTCAAGCACCAGTTGCCAGATTCGCTCGATCGGCATGCCCGAGGCATACAGTGCGCCGACCAGCGAGCCAATCGAGGTGCCGACAATCAGGTCGGGTTTGATGCCCATACGGTCCAAGGCTTGCAACACACCGACATGGGCGTAGCCCCTGGGTCCGCCTGAACCGAGCACCAGCGCCAACGAATAATTGCCCGTTTCACCGACCCGCAAAGCCATCGGCAACCGGGCACCCAATGCAATACGCGGTGCCGAGCTGGTACAGCCTTGCAAGCCAGAAGTGACGATCAGACCGCCGCTGGCCAGCGCAAGCAGGGCGCGCAGTGAGCTGCGCCGACCTGCAGTCGCGTTCGCTTCACCCATCAGGCCAGTCGAGCCTGTTGTTCGGTCAGTGTGCTGCGATTGCTCAAGTAGCCTTCGAGGCGCTGGCGTTCCTGGGCAACCACTGCTGCCGGTGCCCGTGCCACAAACCCTTGGTTGGCCAATTTAAGCTGCAATTTTTCGATTTCGATCGACAGTCGAGTGATTTCCTTGGCTAGCCGATCGCGCTCGGCGGCGACATCAATTTTGATATCAAGCATCAGTCGATGAGCACCGGCCATCTGTACCGGTGCTTTCGAGTCGAGCGGCAATTGACTGGCCAGGCTGATCGATTCCAGCTTCGCCAAGGCTTGTAAATACGGGAAGGTCTTGGCAAGGTCTGGGCTGTCGCTAGCGATCATCAAGGGCAGTCGTTGCGCCGGTGAAACGTTCATCTCACCGCGCAAGGCGCGACAGGCATCGACCAGCGATTTGAGCTCGTTCATCCAGGCTTCCGAAACCGGGTCAAACTTGTGGGTCTCGGCGACCGGGAAGCGCTGACGCATGATTGAAAATTGCTGCGCGGCAATGGCTAGTTGCAGTTGCACCGGATCAGCAGTCTGTTTGCCGTGCTCGCCGTAACGCTGCGCCAGCGGCGCAACTTTCTGCCAGAGTTCCTCGGTGATGAACGGAATGATCGGATGAGCGACGCGCAAAATGCATTCAAGCACGCGTAACAAGGTCCGGCGCGTACCGCGATGCGACGAGGCTTCATTGCCTTGCAACTGCACCTTGGCCAGCTCGAGGTACCAATCGCAGTACTCATTCCAAACGAATTCATAGAGAATTTGGGCGGCACGATCGAAGCGGTATTCGGCGAGCGCTGCCTCGTAGCCGGCAATCATCCGGTTCAGGCTGGAGCTGATCCAGCGATCGGCGGCTGTGAAATGCATATAGCCGCCCACGACACATTGATCGGCGGTGTGGGCGGCAAAACCACAATCGTGGCCTTCGCAGTTCATCAGCACATAACGGGTGGCATTCCACAGCTTGTTGCAGAAGTTGCGATAACCCTCGCAGCGGTTCAGATCAAAGTTAAGCGTCAGCGACAACGGTGCCAGCGCCGCAAACGTGAAGCGCAGGGCGTCAACGCCATAGGCTGGAATGCCCTTGGCGAAGTTCTTTCGAACATAGTGTTCGGCCTTGTCGCGGTGCTCGGCCAGCATTAATCCCTGGGTTGATTTTTCGATCAGGGCGTCCAGCGTAATGCCGTCGATCAGATCCAGCGGGTCGAGTGTGTTGCCCTTGGATTTGGACATTTTCTGGCCGTCAGCGTCCCGCACCATCGCGTTGATGTAGACGTGCCTGAAGGGCACTTTGCCGGTGAAATGCAGGGTCATCATGACCATGCGTGCGACCCAGAAGAAAATAATGTCATTGCCGGTGACCAGGATCGATGACGGCAAATAGCGCTTGAGGTCGGCGTCCTGGCCGGGCCAGCCAAGTGACGAGAAGGGCACCAGCGCCGACGAGAACCAGGTGTCCAGCACATCGGCATCGCGCCGCAAGTCACCGGTATAGCCACGCGATAGCGCCTGCTGACGGGCTTCGGCCTCACTGCGCGCCACATAGACCTGGCCGGTGTCGTCGTACCAGGCTGGTATTTGATGACCCCACCACAACTGCCGCGAAATACACCAATCCTGAATGTTCTCCAGCCAGTGCTTATAGGTGGCGCTCCAATGCTCCGGAAAAAATTTGATATCACCGTTGGCGACTGCGTCGAGCGCGACCTTGGCAATCGATTGACCAGGAAAGGATGCATCGGCCGGTGCCGGCTTTGACGGCGCAAAAAACCACTGATCGGTCAGCATCGGCTCGACCACCACGCCGGTACGCCCGGACTTGGGCAACATCATTTTGTGCGGTTCGGCCCTGACCAGAAATTGATCCCGTTCGAGTTGGGCCACCACCGCCTTGCGGGCCACGTAGCGGTCCATACCGCGAAAGGCGGCCGGTCCGTTGTCGTTAATTTTGGCGTCCAGCGTGAAGATGACAATCAACGGCAAGTTGTGGCGCAAAGCGGCACCGTAGTCGTTGAAGTCATGGGCACCGGTGATTTTGACGCAGCCGGTGCCGAAGGCCGGATCGACCATGCTGTCGGCAACGATCGGAATGGTTCGGTCGCACAGCGGCAATACGACTCGTTGGCCGATCAGGTGACGGTAGCGCTCGTCGTCAGGATGTACCGCCACCGCGCCGTCGGCCAGCATCGTCTCCGGGCGCGTTGTCGCAATCGTCATGCCGCGCAAGCGGCTGCCACCGGCCGACTGTGGACCGTCCACAAACGGATACAGGATGTGCCACATCGTGCCGTTATGCTCTTCGGACTCGACTTCGAGATCCGACACAGCACTCAGCAAGGTCGGGTCCCAGTTGACCAGTCGCTTGCCGCGATAAATGAGGCCCTGATCGTATAAGCGGACGAACACCTCAAGCACCGCCGCGCTCATTTTGTCGTCCATCGTGAAGTAGCCGCCCTGC
>JANORY010000013.1:0-18022 GCA_031415535.1 Burkholderiales bacterium
ATCGCCACCAGCGCAATCGCCCATGGCAAGGTCCGCGTCGCCTACAACAAAAAGGTGCCGGTGCCCGAGGGCTGCCTGATTGACGTCAATGGTGTCGCGACCAATGATCCTGCCGTGATGTTCGAGCGCGCCGCCGGCCGCTCATCACAAGGCACCGGTGCTTTGGTTGCCGCCGCTGGTCACAAGGGCTACGCGTTGGCGATGGTTTGCGAGTTGCTGGGCGCGGCCCTCACCGGCGGTGAGACGGCGCAGCCCGAGCATCTGACGATGACCTATGGCATCTGGAACAATATGCTCGTATTGGTGTTTGACCCGGCCAGGCTCGGCACCAGCGGCTACTTCGACAAAGAGGTCGCAAGCTTTGTAAAGTGGGTCAAGTCAGCGCCGCTGCGGCCCGGTTTTGATGCCATCCTGATGCCTGGCGACCCGGAACGCGCGGCACGCAAAGAGCGCGCCAAACTTGTTCCGATCGACAGCGGCACCCTAGCCCAACTCGATCAGGCCGCCCAAACGATTCACCAGGCAAAAGGCCAATCGCCCGGACCGTTGTCGGTCCTGCAGACCTCTTGAATTGCCTACTTGGTGGGAACTACTGGACTGTTGAGTGCGCGCGCTGATCCTGCTCGATTCAATTGGCCATGTTTCCGAGCAACATGGTGGTGCCGTTATTGTGTCGGGATCACACGGCGGCACCTCGGCCGCCGACTACATCTTGCGATTGACGAACGCCCCTTATGCGGCGCTGTTCAACGATGCCGGGCGCGGTAAGGATGACGCCGGTGTCGCCGGTTTGCCGCTGCTCCAGGCGCGCGGCGTGATCAGCGCCTGTTATTCGCATCTGAGCGCGCGGATTGGCGACGCCACCGACGGCCTGAATCAGGGTGTCATTACCGAGCGCAACGGCCTGGCTGCAGCGGCTGGGGTGCAGCTCGGCTGGAGCGTCGCTGCGGCTGCGGCGCACCTGAGAGCGCGCACCTGAGAACCCACTAAGCGCGGCACCAAGTGCGCACTTCGCCGGGGCCGTTAACCGCAAACGACCTCCAGTCAGCCTGTAGCTAACACCGGTCGCCGAACCGCACGGTAGTGCCGGTTTGGTCTGCGATTATGGTTGCGCAGGGGCGTTGGCTGACCCCGTTTTATAAGAACGAGACCATGACCGTTGCAAACCGATGCACCCCTATTCGCACGCCTTCGGGCCTGCCTGCTCGCCAGCCCGCCGCCAGCCAGCCCACCGCTTGGCTGGCCCCGCTAACGCTGGCCGTATCACTGGCCCTGGCCGGTTGCGCTACGCCGGGCGGACCCAATAACGGTAGCGCCGCAGCCGGGCCAATCGATCCGGCGGTGGCGGTCGAAGCGGCTAAACAATCCGAATTGGCGGTGCAACAGGAAGCGCAGGAGTTTTCGCGGCTGCAATCGATTTTCTGGCCGATTGCGCTGGCCGCCAAGCCGCTCTGTCCAACGCGCTTTAGCGGATCAATCGGACCATCTCCCGGCACCCTGATCGGCATGCGTGAATCGGTGCGGCCGATTCTGCGCAAGCTGCTCGGCATGGATGAACGCCTGACCTTCACCGAAATCGTCGACGAAACCCCGGCCCACAAAGCGGGCATGCAGGCCGGCGACATTCTGACTGGTATTGACGGCACCGTGCTGCCGGTTTCCAAAGACGCGCTGAAAATGTATTTCGAACGAATTCATGCGGCCGCAATCAAGGGCGTGCCGGTATCGCTGCAACTGGAACGCAAGGGTGCACCGTTCAGCGTCAGCGTACCGGTAGAACGGGTCTGTGCCAGCATCGTCTTGCCGATGGCGGCCGACACGGTATCGGCCTTTGCGGCGGGCCGGGCAGTACTCGTGACCCGCGGCATGATGCGATTTGCCAACGATCGTGAACTGGCGATTGTGATTGCGCATGAAGTCGCGCACATTGCTCTCGGCCATACCTTGAAGGACAAAAACGAGCCGGCAGCG
Organism: Burkholderiales bacterium; assembly: GCA_031415535.1. Classification (GTDB taxonomy): domain Bacteria; phylum Pseudomonadota; class Gammaproteobacteria; order Burkholderiales; family Burkholderiaceae_E; genus JANLTP01. The sequence goes on from JANORY010000013.1 coordinate 1,972, forward strand.
GCGAGTGCCGATGCCGCGCGCGGCAGCACCGTGCTCGGCATGCCCTCAGGCACTTCGAACCCAGCGCCGGCGGCGAGCGCCGAACCGTCAAAGCTGAGCCAGCAAACCAAGGAGCTGGATGCCGATGTGGTCGGTGCCTATCTGGTTGCGGCTGCCGGACTGCCGGTGACCGATGCGGCCAACTTCTGGCGACGTATGGCGGCCAACTATCCGGCCAGCATTCAGACCAGCCACCTGCGCACCCATCCGGCTTCACCCGAACGCTTCCTGGAACTCGAGCGCGCCGTGCGAGATGTTGAACAGCGCCAGGCGAACAACCAGCCTTTGGTCGCACGCCTGAAGTCCGGCAAACAAACCGTCGCCTTGGGCAAGATCACGCCAATTGGCCCGTGGACCGTCACAATGCTCAACGAGCGCTATATCAGCCCGATCTCGAGCGCCAGCGGTCTGCCGCTGGTGGCGGTGGCACCCAGAATGACCCCTCAGGTACAGGCCCTCAAGGTGAACGCACCGGCCAAATTGCAGTAGACCGACCCCACGCGTGCGACCGCAGGTTTTCTGAATTGCAATTAACCTCCTAACATAGCGAGGCTGTTGCAATTAACCTGCGGAAGTAAACGTCGATGGCCCTTCGAGTTCTGATTATCGGTGGCGGGATTGGTGGATTGACGGCGGCGCTGTCATTGCACGAGGCGGGTCTGGACGTCCACGTCTTCGAGGCCACCGCCGAGATGAAACCGTTGGGCGTTGGTATTAATTTGCTGCCGCACGCGGTGCGCGAACTGACCGAATTGGGTCTGGCTGATGAGTTGGCGGCGATCGGCGTTGCGACCCGTGAGCTGATTTACACCAATAAATTCGGCCAGCGAATCTGGCAAGAAGATCGCGGCCTGGACGCGGGCTACCACTGGCCGCAATACTCGATTCATCGCGGCCACCTGCAAATGCTGCTTTGGGAGATTGCCAATCAGCGCCTCGGTTCCGAACGCCTGCACAGCGACCACGCGCTACACAGTTTTACCGAAAGCGCCGGGCAGATCAGTGCCCGCTTCGTGTCACGCTCGGTGGCGGCTTCCAGCGGCTCACGCGGTCAGGCCTCGAAACACGAGCACGCGCCGCGCGGCAGTTGGCAAGCCGATGTTCTGATCGGTGCCGACGGCATTCATTCCACCGTGCGGCGGCACTTTCATCCCGACGAGGGCGCACCGATCTGGAACGGTGCGATTCTCTGGCGCGGTGTCACCCGCGCCCGGCCTTATCTTTCGACCGCCTCGATGATCATGGCGGGGTACGAATGGCAGAAGTTCGTCTGCTACCCGATCTCCGCCGTCGGCGACGACGGTCTGCAAGACATCAACTGGGTCGCTGAACTGAAGTACCGCGACCGGCCCGAACTCAAGCGTGAAGACTGGAACAAGCCCGGCGTTCTGGCCGATTTTCTGCCGTCGTTTGAATCCTGGGACTTCGGCTGGCTCGATTGCGCCGGCCTGATCCGAAACGCCGCCGATTCACTGGAGTTTCCCTTGGTTGACCGTGACCCCTTATCCAGTTGGACGCACGGCCGGGTGACGTTGATGGGCGATGCGGCGCATCCGATGTATCCAATCGGCAGCAACGGTGCCTCGCAGGCAATTCTCGATGCGCGCGCGCTGTCGTGGCGCCTGGCTACCGAGGCCGACCCACGGTCCGCCTTGATGCTCTATGACGAGGAGCGCCGCCCGCCAACCAGTAACCTGGTGCTGGCGAATCGGCGCAACGGTCCGGAGCGAGTCATGCAAATGGCCGAGGAGCGGGCCCCACAAGGTTATGCCGATATTCACGACGTCATCAGTGCCGAAGAGCTCGCTGCCTGTGCGAAAGAATACAAACTGATTGCCGGCTTCGACAAGGATGTTTTGAACCAGCGCGCGACATATTCAGTGCGACGCTGAACCGCCAACTCAGACTGCGAATCTAAGCCGAGAATCGGCCACTGATGCGCACCGCCTGCGAACGCAGTTCAAGCGCCAGCGGTTGATCCTCAAACAGCGCCTGCACCAAGGAATCGCGCGCCGTCAATACCGCCCGTTGATTGATCGAGCCTTTATCGGTTATTTCACCAAGGTCAATCAAGGGTGGATTGACCAACAGCAGCACCCGTCGAACCTGGTTCGCACTGCCGGTTGCGGTCGCGGCCAAGCGCTCGAACAGTGCCGCAAAATAATCCGTTACTGGCGCACTGTTGAGCACCTCGAAGGGGTTCGCATCCGGCGTTAAATTCGCCAGGCTGCGACAGGCCGGCAGGAACGGAAAAATCAGCAGGCCCAACTCATTTCGATTGATGCCGGCCACCACCACGTCTTGAACGTAAGGGTCTGCAGCGGCGATTACTTTTGCACGCAAGGGTCCGACGCTGACCCAGGTGCCGGTTGCCAGCTTGAAATCCTCAGCAATGCGACCATCAAATAGAAAACCCTTGTTCGGATCGTTAGCATCCACAAATCGAACCGCATCACCGGTCTTGTAGAAGCCTTCTTCGTCAAACGCGTCAGCGCTTGCCTGCGGCATGCGCCAGTAACCCGGCATGACCGAAGGGCCGCGAAACCGAATTTCAAGCTTGTCACCCATCGGTGCGAGTTTGGTCTCGACTCCGGCGCAGGGCACACCAATCATGCCAGAGGCGACATCAACCCGGTGGGTAAACAGCGCCGACGGTGCCGTCTCGGTCATCCCCAAGCCGGTGCCAAACGGCACACGCTTACCCAAGGTTTTTTCGGCCGATTCATACAGGCTGTCCCAGATCGGTTGCGCCAGACCGGCACCGGCATAAAACAACATCTGGACGCGCTTGAAAAAGGTCTTGCGCAGATCAGCGTCAGCCGCCAAGGCACGCGCCAATTCCTCGAAGCCCTTCGGTACATTGAAGTAAATCGTCGGCGAGAGCTCGCGCAAGTTACGCAGCGTTTGAGCGAACAGGGGCTGCAGCGGTTTGCCGTCATCGATGTATAAGGTGCCGCCTTGAAACAAGGTAAACCCGGTATTGTGATTACCGCCAAAGGTGTGGTTCCAGGGCAGCCAATCGACCAGCAGCGGCGGCCCATCATTGAGGAACGGCAAGGCCTGGGCAATCATTGTCAGGTTGCTGCACAACATGCGCTGGGTGTTGATGACCGCCTTGGGCAGACTGGTTGAGCCCGAGGTAAACAGAAACTTCAGAATCGTGTCACCGTTGACCGCGCAACGAATACGCTCAATATCGGTCCCCGGCGCAGCGCTCAACAATGAATCAAAAGTTGTCGACGCGCGCGCCGTCAAGGGATGACGCGAAACCACAACTTCGGTGTTGGCCGAAACCGTCGCTGCGATGGCTCGACCGTAGCGCGCACCGTCACTCGCGTACACCAGGCCTGGCGTCAGCAATTTAGTGACGTGGCGCAGTTTCTCGAAATCTTGCGATACGATCGAGTAGGCCGGCGAGATTGGCGCGAACGGCACACCAACGTAGTTCGCGGCCATTGCCAGCAGCGCGTGGTCGAGATCATTTTCCGACAGAATCAGTAGTGGCCGCTCGGCGGACAGACCGCGATCGATCAGCGACTGACCGATCCGTTGCGAACATTCGAGTAATCGCGAGTAAGTGATCGTCCGCCATTGCCCTGTGGCGTCGCGCTGCGACATGTAAGCGCGCTCCGGTGCAAACTTCGCCCAGTGCACCAGGCGATCCGACATGCGGGTCGGATATTCGAGCAGCGGCGGCGACGAGGTGATTTTCTGCGAACCATCGGCACCCTGGTCGAGTCGGATCGACTCGATACCAAAACGCGAATGTAGATAGGCGGCTTCGGGCGAAGCCTCGGTCTGTGGCGAAGACTCGCTCTCAGGCGAAGACATGGTCTCAGCGCTCGATCTTGGCGGCACGATGCTCAAGAAAAGCCTTCATCCGATCGCGCGCCTCCTGGTCGCTCGACGAGATACCGGCCATCATCGACTCAAGCAGCAAGCCGTCGGTCATCGACAAGCTGGCAATCCGCGGCAACGCATGCATGACCGCAAAGTTGGTCAGGCTTGCATTGCCGGCCACTTTGGCGGCCAACTCCATCGCCTTGGCAAGCCCCTGGCCGGGTTCAACCAGATACTGCGACAGGCCGATCGCCTGGCCTTCATCGGCGCGGTAGACCCGGCCGGTCAGCATCATGTCGGTCATCCGTGCCACACCAATCAGGCGCGGCAGCCGCACCGAGCCGCCACCGCCGACAAACAGGCCGCGCTGACCTTCGGGCAGAGCGTAAAACGCCGACGGCTCGGCAATGCGAAGATGCGAGGACACCGCCAGCTCAAGTCCACCACCAATAACCGCGCCCTGCAACACACAAATGACCGGGGCTTTTCCGAACTGAACCTCGTTGAAGGCACGGTGCCAGGACTGCGAATGCAACATGCCCTCGGCGGCCGTGCGCTCACGAAGCTCGGCCAGATCGAGTCCGGCGCAAAAATTATCGCCGACGCCGTGAATCACAATCGCCTTGGTCGCGGCCGGTAACGCCAGCAATACTTGCACCAGCTCAGCGACCATCGGGTCGGACAGCGCGTTGCGCTTGGCCGGGCGATTCAGACCGATTTTCGTAATCGCGCCGTCGGCTTCGACCAGCAGATTTTTGGGCTTCATGAAGCGGCGCGTCGTGGCGGCTACTTGGCGGTGTGCTTTTCGATCAGCGACCGGGCGGTGTCGTAGAGTTGCTTGCCGTTAAAACCCTTGCCGGTAATTTCCTTGACCCATTCGTCGTCGACCTGATCGGCGGCTTTACGAAACGCCTCATAGTCAGCGTTGGTGAAGTTCAGGATCGGTGTCTTGCGCGCCTCGGCAGTGGCGCGGCCCTTCGGGTCATTGCCCTGCTGGGTCTTGCCCAACCAGCCGGAGGTTTCAAGGCCGGAATTGGCGTCAATCACCTTTTTCAGATCAGCCGGCAAGGAGTCGTACTTGGCCTTGTTCATGGCCATGACGAACGTGGTCGTGTAGAGCGCCGGCAACTTCGAATCGAACTCCGAATGGAACTTCGACAGCTCCTCGAGTTTGACCGAAGGCACCACTTCCCAGGGCACCACCGCAGCGTCAATCACACCCTTGCTCATGGCATCCGGAATTTGCGGCAGAGGCATGCCGACGGGCGTGGCACCGAGTGAACCCAGCAGCTTGGTTACCTGCCGGGTCGGGCCGCGAACCTTCATGCCCTTCAGGTCGGTGATCGATTTGATTTGTTTGTCGCGCGAGTGAAAGAGGCCCGGGCCATGGACATTGACCGCGATTAATTGCACGTCCTTGAATTCATCCTTGGCGACCGTTTGCAGGTACTCCCAATAGGCTTTCGAGGTGGCCTCGGCATTGCTCATGACAAACGGTAGCTCGAACACTTCAACCCGAGGAAAACGGCCAGGCGAGTTACCGGGCAGGGTCCAGGTCACGTCAACCACGCCGTCCTTTACCTGGTCATAAAGCTGACCCGGCGTGCCGCCCAACTGCATGGCCGGATAACGCTCGAACTTGATTCGCCCGCCCGAGTCCTTCTCGACCTTGTCCATCCAGCCGTTGTGCATGTCCTTCCAGACGTTTGACTGTGGCGCCATGAAGGTATGGAACTTTAAAGTCACGGTTTGGGCCCAGGCCGAGCCTGAGGCGGCGACCGCGAGCACAGCGGCGACGGCGATTTTTCTGAATTGCATCTGGTTGGTCTCCTGAAACGGATCTGAGAAATTATGAGAACGCGAGCATAGAACGAAAGCTTGAATCGCGAGATTCTAGCCAACTAAGGCGGCAATCCTGTGCTTTTGTGATGGAAGTCGCTTTACCAGCCTTTTTCCATTGGCGAACTCGGCCTCAAGTGTAAAGAATACTGTCACGTACCTCCTCACCATAAAAGCACCGATTGCCCAGAGGCAATTCAAGCGAGACGACACATGAATCATTTACTTGATCGCCAACTGCACCGTAAACTTCGCCCAGACCCCGAGCTGGTACGCGCCGAGCCACCGCTGGTGACCTTGATCGTCAGTCCTCGGGAGCGCTTTAGCGTCGCCCGCGAATCACTACTGTCGATCATTGGCAACACCAGCATCGCCTACGACCTCATTTATGTTGATGCTGGCGGCAGCGCCGCGCTGTCCGATTGGCTGGACGAGCAGGCCGACCTGCGCGGATTTCGAATCCTGCGTCCCCGCTATGCCATCAACCCAAGCGAGGCCCGCAATGCCGGGCTGCGCCTCGCCAAGACCCGTTACGTCGTATTTCTCGACAACGATGTGATCTGCGCACCCGGTTGGCTAGAGGCGCTCATCCAATGCGCGGAAGAAGAACAAGCCGATATGGTGGCGCCACTGATCTGCCACGGATTGCCGGCGCATACCTCGATTCATCACGCCGGTGGTCGTCTGGTCGGTGATGGCCAAAGCTTTTTCGCGCAGGCCGCAGGTGAGCGGGTGGCGGTTGACGAGATTGCACTGGCTGGCAAAAAGGTCGCTGACGTCGCGTCGCTGCTAAAGCGCGGTGCCACCGAGAGCTTCGAGTTTCATTGCGTTCTGACACGCCGCTCGCTGTTCGAGCGGATCGGCCCGTTCGATGAAGCCTTGCTTTCAACCCGCGAGCACAATGATCTTGGCCTGACGCTCGCGAAGGCTCAAGCCAAGATCGTGTTCGAACCGGCTGCCACCGTCACCTACCTGTTTCCGTCCCGGCAACGACCGATGGTTAAAGGCGACTGGAACTACTTCATGCTGCATTGGTCGCCGCAATGGCAACAGCGCAGTATCCGTCATTACGAGGCCAAATGGGGCCTCAAACTCGACGCGCGCATGGCCAGTCGCGCCTGGTTGAACTGGCGCTTGCATGAAGGCGTGGTCAAGCCCTTGGTGCGCCGCATACCGGGCACGCAGCGCTTTGCCTGGTTGCGTCGTGTGGCCGACACCCTGGTCGGGCGCAGCGTGCGTGCTTGGGCCAGGTTCCTAGTGGCGCGCGACGATTCTGCACGCCGCAATCGCGCTGCAGTTCATAGCATCGGGCATCCGGTAGCCACCAGTCCGGGCACCGCCGGCCTAAGCACCAGCGGTTCGAGCGCTCAGCGCCAGAACCTGGGATTAACCGAAGCCGCATGAGCATTACTCAACTCGCCTCTGGTGCGGCCTGGAATACGCTGGCCAAAGTTCTGCAACTGCTGATCACGCTGTTGACCCTGGCACTGGTCGGACGATACGCCGGACCCGAAGCGTTCGGCGTAATTTCGCTGGTCTGGGTGGTCGTCGGACTGATTGAACAAACGCTGCTCAGCGCCATCGTCGACGGTCTGATCGCCCATCGCGCACCCGACGAGCGTCACCGCAGCTCAATTTTCTGGGTCGCGCTGGCCATCACCAGTAGCGCCGCCCTGCTGATCTGGTCAAGCGCCACACCTTTGGCCGCCTGGTTAGGCGGCGGCGCTGTGCTGGCAACCCTCTTGACCTGTAGAGCACTATTTCTGCCCATGTCCTGCCTGTTCGGTGTCTCACAAGCAGTGCTGATGCGCCGTGGCGAATTCAAGACACTAGCGCATATCGATATGGCCAGCAATCTCATCTCGGCAGCGCTAGGCATTTATCTGGCCATCGCTGGCTTCGGGGTCTGGAGCCTGTTGATCCTCGAGCTGACCCGGCAGACCATTCAGACGATTGCCCAGTTGTGGTTCGCGCGCTGGTGGCCGCAGTGGGTCTACTCGCGGACGGCGCTAGGCGAGTTGGCCGAATTCAACCTGCAGTCGGTGAGTTCGTCGCTGATGAGCTTTGCGATTCGCACCACACCAAAACTGCTGATCGGACAAGCCCTCGGCACGCAAGCACTCGGTTACTACTCGATGGCCGAGCGGCTGTGCGACCAGGTTATGAAAATCTTGGTTCTGCCGGGATACGACGTCGTCAAAATTGGCGCCTCCCGCGCACGCAAGGATGCCGCCGCGTTGCGACAACTGCTGTGGGGTGCCATTGCCACCAGCACCTTGATGGCTTATCCGGTGTTGTTGGGCGGCTGCGCGCTGGCCTCGGTGCTGTTGGCCGTTGTATTGGGTCCGCAGTGGCTGGCGGCGGTCACGCTGCTGCAATTGATGCTGATCGCCGGCCTGCGTTCACCGATGTCGGCCTTCTACAGTGCGATTCTGATCGGCATCGGCAAACCGGAAAAGCACACCCAATTGCAGGCCTTGCAATTAGTGCTGACCTTGCTGTTGTGCTACCTCGCCGTACCGTTTGGCCTGACCGCCTTGGGTCTGGCCCTGGTGGCCCGCAACGCATTGATTTGGGTGGCGGGCACGATGGTCATCAGACAGACAATCAATGCACCGATTGCCGTGCAGATCAGCGCCGGTGCAGGACATTTGTTGGCCAGTCTGTTGATGGCCGCTGCGGTCGGTGTTTGGGTCTATCAATTGGCACCCGTGCTGGCGTCGGGTGCCGTGATCGTTGGCGGCATTGGCCTGGGCCTGGCGGTTTATCTGCCGGCGCTAGCCTGGCTGGCACCGCATTCCTGGCAAGCTGTTCAGGATGTCGCCGCACGCGTCGCGCGCGGCGAACGAGGGGCGTTCAAGGCGTATTTTGTGGCGGTAGGGGCGCGTGGGGTTAAGGTTTCAGGGGGGCGGACTGCTTAGTGCCTCGATCAGTTCACCGGCAGTGCAGCGCGGTCAATCGCATTATCCTGAGCACGATCAGACGCCGATGCATTCGTCCGGCACCAAGAGCAATGCGAAAGCCGGGCCATTAGGATGTCTGGGTTCGTCAAAGGCGATTTCTTTGACTTTGTATCCAGCCGATTCAGCAGCAGCAATGACATCTTCTCGCGACATCCATTCAGCGTAGGAGTGGTTGCCACCCCAAAATCGGGTCGCAAACATTTGACGGTATTCATGGCGATGTAGCGTAATCACCTTACCCGAGGGCAGCAACTCTTTTCGAGATCGCCCAAAGTTCCGATGTAGCCTGGGGTGGTCAGTTGCGATCGCCTCTGACCAAACCATTGTCCACAGAAAAACTGGGCCACGGCAAGCTCTACGCAGCAATCTGAACAAGTTTTGTGGGTCACGCAGGTGGTAAAGGACTCCGCACGCGATCGCTACATCAAAGGTCTCCTCGCATACTTCCAGGTAACGCAAAAAATCACCGAATAAAAACCGCGACCTGTCGAGGCAGAAGGTCTCCTTGACTGCAAGACACTTTAAAAACGCCCGCCCGTTCGCTTCAACGGCCACTACCCGGCGAGCCCCGGCTCGCTCGATCATATAAGTATGACCAGCCTCTAGGGGACCGAGTTCAAGAACACTTTTTCCAACGACGCCACCAGATTTGGAAAGAAACCACTTGATTCTATCGTCGTCAAATAGCCCGCTGTCACCGGATTCGACGCCGTCAATGGGTAACTTGGAGGCCCATCCGTTCTTGAACAAACGAACCATATTCTCTGGCGATGGTGCATCCTGCGCAAAATGCCCCGGAATTGATCTGCCCAAAACTGCATCGAGCGTTCGACTCAGAATTCGCTGACTTACATTTTTGATCCGGGACATAGGTATTTAAATTGTGCCAGTGTGTATGTTTGGTTCGTCGATGGAATTAGTGGGCCGGTTTGAATCATTTCATTAAATTGGAGTAGTGAAGGATTTCATGAATTTCTCGACAAGTTGCGTCGATGCCGTTCTGTTCTGGCTCGGCTATTTGAGATCTAACGCGCTTATATCAGGCGGCGAATCGCACGCAAGGGCTTGGTGATTTTCAGGAAGTACTGTCGCGCGTCAGCGTGATTTCCTGTAGATACTGGTTGCGCTTCAGACGCAACCTGCGAACTTCGGCCTTCAGGCGGTCGATATTTTCTGTAACGACTAATTGACCTGGATCGGTTGGCGGGGACGCCACAGCGAGCGACGCAGATTGAGTCGAGTCAGCATCGGCGTTCGTTGCGGAATCCGACCGTCGAAATGCATAGGTGACCAATTTGTTTTCGGCATTCCTCACTGACAAAGTGGCGCTCAGATCGGTGCTGTGTCCGGTCCCGCCAAGCAGAACAGATTTTATTTTTGACAGATCGGGGGATCCGCGCAGCGTCCTGAAATCGTGAGCTCGAAGGTTTCGGATATTCAGCCCAGGATCGATCGATAGCCAGGCTTCCAGCACGGCCGACGCCTCTGCACCTTGCTGGTCCGATCCGATCGGCGCAGATATCAATGCGATCCGCAGATTCGCCCGTTCGGTACTGTCGGACGTGATGGACATCTTCAGCGCATCGCGACTGAAGTCAAGCGGCAGCGGTGCTTCGATGTCCAGATCCGTCCAGCCATCGGTCAGGCTCAAATGGTGCCGGGTCGACGAGCGCAGGCTCGACAGTTCAGCCGATGTCAAGGCGACCTGTGAACGCTGTTTCTGGACTTGCTGATTGGCTGTGCAGAAACGGCGAAAATTCCAGTCGGCAATTCGCGCCAGTACCGCCTTGACTTCGTCCGCTGGGCAATCAGTTCGGTGAAACGCGATCTGGCAATGGCTCAACTCGAAGTTCGACGTATCGTTTTCAATCGCAATGAGTGGCTTTAAGGGCACCCATCCGTGGGCCGCGAATGCATCAAACCACTCCGAGCGATCCAGCAGCAAACTATGCGTAGGGTCTTTCTTCAGTCCCTCGATCGCTGCTTCACGATCGCCGACATACGGGCCTTCACCGAGTACCGGCAGCAGATGCCAATGCATGCCTGAGGAGACGCGGCGCATTTCGGCCAGTGCGTTGTCCTTGAAGACTTGCGGGATGTGCTCCAGTGCATGACATGAGTAGACCAAGTCAAACGCATGAGTCTCAAAAGGCAGTTTTTCCGCGCTGCCCAGAATCACGTTTTCGTGGCTGCGATTCTTGACCGCCCATTCAGACGGATCAACGCCATGTGCCTCAATCCCTAACTGATTGAGGTGCCGAACTATGACGCCGGTAGCGCAGCCGATTTCCAGGCATTTCTTCGGATTGAAGATCGCTTTGATCGCCTGGGCGATCTCAAGATACGCGATATTTCGAGGCGCACCTTCCAGGTAACCAACGTAAGCCGTTCCCTTCTCGGTTCCACGCTCGAAATAAGCTTCGTCATAATATTCGTACATAGAGGGCTTAAGAATGGGTCCGCTGACACAGACGCTGCATCACGATGTGCCCGAAGATCGCATGAACATCTTCGCTCAATTGCATGTCCTGCACATTCGCCCATAGAACGTGCTGCGCGATCGACTTGAGTTTGCCGCCGTCATAACCGACCAGACCTAACGTGGTGGCCTGATGTTGGTTGGCATAATTGACCGCTCGAAGAACGTTCTCGGAGTTGCCACTGCCGGAAATGGCAATCACCAGATCGTTCGGACGAAGAACGTTTTTCAACTGTTCAACAAAGACGTCCTGGAACGAGATGTCGTTGGCGTAGGCCATCAAGAGGCCCATGTTGTCGACCAGCGAGCGACCCATAAAAGGCTTGCCGCTACTCATGAACACACTCTTGTTCCAGTCGGTGATGAAGTGCAAGGCAGTCATGGAGCTGCCGCCGTTGCCCAAGGTGATGATTTGCGAGCCTCGTTGCCAGGCGTCATAAACCACTTGCACCGCCGCATCGATCTGATCCTGATCAATCGTCGACAACAGCTTGCCCAGTTTCTTGAAATAGATCTCGGTTGTACCTTTGAACATATATCCTCCGTCTGCCACGCGTCGATTACGTCGGCTGGTAAAAAATGATCTGACTGCCGAAACGCTCGAAGCGAAACGGGATCCGCCGCAAATCGGGCAGTGAATGGCAGATTGCCTCGTGCCGCGCCGGTGGTGCGACGAAGATCAGAAAGCCACCCGCGCCGGCACCCAGTAATTTGCCACCGCTAGCGCCCGCTTTGATTGCCCGGTCATACCAGCCGTCGATCTGGTCAGTGGAAATCTCATCCGAAAGACTTTTCTTGAGAATCCAGTTTTCGTGCAGGATTTCGCCGAATGCATCGACATTATCGCGCTGAACTTCGTTGCGCAACTGGTGTGCCAGAGCGACCATCTGTTTAAGGACCGCTTGTTTCTGTTCACTGCCGCGCATCGAGTCGGTTTGATTCTTCAATAAGCTCGACGCACTTCGCGTGATGCCCGTGTAGAACATCAACAAATGATCCTGAATGCCCTGCAAGGTCTGGGCGCGGCAGATCACCGGGCTGACTTTGGTGGCACCATCAGGCAGGAACTCGATCAGGTTGAATCCGCCGTAAGCCGAAGCGTATTGATCCTGTTTGCCGATTGGCTCGCCACAGACATCAATTTCAATGTGACAACTGTCAGCCGCCAACGTCTCATTGGTGGCATGGCGGCCCTGGAACGCTGACAGCGTATGCAGCAGTCCCACGGTAAATGCGCTCGATGAACCCAGGCCGGTGCCTTTGGACGGGATGTCGGCGACGGTCGTGATCTCCACACCGCCATTCAATCCGAGATGTTGCATTGAAGCGCGCACCAGCCGGTGCTCTACTTTGGCAATTGAGTCGACTTCCTCGGTCTTCGAATAGGCGATGCGAATACCATTGTCGAACTTGCGGTTCGCCGTGACATAAATGTACTTGTCGATCGTCGTACTCAGGACGGCCCCACCGTGCAGACGGTAGTAGTCGGCAATATCACTACCACCACCGACAAAACTCATGCGCAATGGGGTTCTGCTGATGATCACGGTCAAATTCTCCCTTGCGCGACGGACGAATCCGGAGCGGTTGACATTAAAGCGGCTGACACTGCAACGGCTGGCAATGGAACGGCTGAAAGGTCGATCTGGAATGCTGCCACAGCAGCCTGGGTTCGCAAGGGCGCGTATTCATCGAACTCGCGATCGGCAATCATCTGATCGATCTGCGCCAAGGTCATGCCTCTGGACGTGTATTCGCGCACCAAGCGGCGGCGGCGCAAGGCCTCATCACTTGAAACAAAGACGCTGTTGGCCAAAAGCTTTGAATGGATTGCCAGTTCAATTGCGGGCACGCCTTCCCAGATCACAACGGTTTTTTCAGTGATCGGCGCGAGCGACACCAGACCGATCTGACGTCGATGGCGGCGCGAATAGGAGGGTTGTTGGAGGGTCACCAAGCCGGCACCAACGTTTCGCACCGACTGCACCAGCGCATTGAGCTTAGCCATCTGGTAGCGGCCCAGCACCCCTTCGTTGCGATGCAGGGCATCTGCCAGCCAGCCGTCGAGCCGGATCAGGCGCACGTCAAACCCCGCGTCTCGCCAAAGAGCGGTCAGCACCGACGCCAGAGTTGATTTGCCGGACCGCGATAGTCCACCGACGAACCATTGCTGCCCTGCGATAGGTTCAGGCAGAGTGGTGGTCAGCCGATTGCGCAGGGTCGGCACAAGGTCCAGCAAAAGCTCGACCGCCGCAGAGAAATCGGCTGCCACGAAGTCCGGGAAACCGAGTGCGCGATCGTCGAGGCCCGCCTCACCGGTCTCCACCAAGATCGACTGACAGCCGGCCGCTGCGGCCGCTGCGATGTCAACACTGCTGTCACCGATTACCCAGCTTCGCATCAGGTCGATATTCAATTCGGCTGCTGCGCGGGTGAACATGCCGATCTTCGGCTTGCGGCATTCGCAGTCGAACTTCAACGCCGTGATCTCACCTGCGAAGCCTTTGTCCGGATGGTGCGGACAGTACTGAATGGCGTCGACCATGGCTTTGTCGCGCGCCAGCTCAGTCTCAAGTTTGTTGTGGATCTGTCGTAGTTGTTGCTCCGAACAATCGCCGCGCGCGATGATCGGTTGATTGGTCGTGACGACCACTCGCCACTCCGCCTCGTTCAGCCGTTTGATGGCCGGACCGACGCCGGCGATCAGTACCAGTTGATCGAGGCTAGTTACATAACCATTGGCGACGTTCAAGGTGCCGTCGCGGTCAACAAACACAGCCTGTTGCGGATAGCGCAGCGAGGCCCTGGCGACCCGCCCTGCGGCGAGATCGCGCGAAACCTTGTCAACCCGGTCGGGAGTGCCAGCATCCTTGATGTATTCGGGCGAGCGGTAGGCGCGCAGGCGATGACCTTCCTTCAGCATCTTCGGAAAAAGATGTTTCGCGAAGTCTGAGGCTTCGGGTCGCATCGCCCATGGTGCCAGGGATGACTTGCGAATTGCGTACAGCGCGGCGTTGACGAGATTCGGCAACCAGGCGTTGGCCGGATGCGGGTAACCATAAATCCCGAGTATCCGCGATTCGGCATCGACATCCAGTAAATCCGAATCCTGCGGGTGATCATTCGGGTGCGCGAACAAGGTCGCTGCGGCACCGGGATCGGCATCATGGAAGGCGACAAAACGACGAATATCAATGTCGAACAAGGTATCGCCATAAACCACCAGGAACTCGTTGTCGAGCCGATCAAACAGTGCCAAGGTGGCGCCCGCAGTACCCAGAGGCTGACCGTCGTCAACCAGTTGCAACGAGACACCAAAGTCCTGATGGCTCTTGCAGAACTGGCCGATCTGTTCGGCTTGGTGGTTCACCGAAACAATAAAACGATCGAGGCCCTGATCGCGCAGCGATTCTATCTGACGCTGCAGCAGCGGCACGCCATTGATATCGATCAGTGGTTTGGGACGACCATTCAAGCGGCTCGCCAGGCGAGTCCCCTTGCCGCCGGCCAGAATGACAACCTGATTCACACGCGCGGTTCCTGCTGGTTGATTTCGGCAACCGCTCGCCGCACGGCACCGGCCGAATCCATGGTGGGTGCCCAGCCGTGCTGGCGCAACAGGTCGATGGAATAGCGGAACTTTGGAACGTCGCCCACCCAGCCGCGGTCTTCCTGACCGAAGCCGATGGAGGCTGCGGGGGAGGCCATCGCCACGACCGTTTCCGCAATAAAGCGTACGGTCACGCCAGGGTCCGGCGGTCCAATGTTGACGGCCAGTCGCGTGATCTCGCGCTGATCGCGCAGGTGCAGCATGGCGTCGACCAGATCAGACACATGCAAGTAAGCCTTGCGCTGCGTGCCATTGCCGAGCACTTGCAAGTGGCTTGGGTCGGCGCGCAGCCGACGAATAAAGTCGAGGATCACACCATGGGTCGCGGGTAAACCGACCACGTTCGGAAATCGGAACAGCAAGGCTCGTTTCAGGAAATTTTCGCGGGCGGCGGTGATCTGCGCCTCTGACGCCAGCTTCATGGCCCCGTAGTTGGAGATCGGAAACAGCGGACCGACATCCTCGGTGAGTTCGATGTCATTGAGATCACCATAAATAGCCGAGCTTGAAGCAAACATCAGGTCGGGGATTTCGAACTCTTTCATCATCACCAAAGTCTGGAAGGTGGTCATGAAGGTATCGCGCAGGTCGACCTGCGGATCTCCGACGCCTGCGGGGATGTCCGAATTGGCCGCCAGATGCCACACTTCGGTAATCCGGTCTATAGCCGACAAGGAAAGCAGGATCGAGCGGAACGCGTCCGCGTCCGAAAGCTCGACTTGCCTGAAGATAAAGCGCGGCTCGGTACTGAAGCACTTGAGGTTCGCCAGGCTGCCGCGACACAGATTGTCCAGCGCCACCACGGTCTCGCCGCGCGCCAACAGTCGCTCGGCGAGCGAGACGGCAATGAATCCGGCCCCGCCGGTGATCAGGATTGCCATGGTTCAAGCCGCCTTGACAAATGCGTGGGTTTTCATGCGTTGCAGTATAAGTTCCTCCACCCGTTTGGCCATCTGCTCTTCGGTCGGAAACTCTGCGGCGAACGCCAGGCCGTTTTTGGAGCGCAGGGACAACTGCACAGGATCAGCAAGCAAGCCAGCGATTTGTTTGGCCATCTCTTCGGGCAAGGGATTGGCAAGCAGCGCAATATCACTGCGACCTGCGTAATTGACTTCGTTGCCCGGTCTACCCAAGTCCACCACAGGCAGGCCGCAGGCCATCATTTCGTACGGAACCAGGCTAGGGTTGGTGGTCGAAAAAACCAAGCCCACGTCGGTGTTGCTATACATGTGCGCCAGATCGTCAATGGTTGGCACCATATCGTTGAAGGTGACCGGATAA
>JANORY010000014.1:0-1517 GCA_031415535.1 Burkholderiales bacterium
GTTTGATGATGCCGGTGCGAATCGCGATCGCGACATCCATCTCGCCCGAGTAACTCAGATAGCCGCAGGCACCGCCATAAATGCCGCGTTTGCTTGGCTCAAGTTCATCGATGATCTGCATCGCACGTACCTTCGGCGCACCGGTCAGGGTGCCGGCCGGGAAGGTCGCCCGCAATACGTCGATCGCATCCAGGCCTGGCTTTAACACGCCCTCAACGTTCGAGACGATATGCTGAACATGCGAGTACTTTTCGATGACCATTTGATCGGTCACCTTGATGCTGCCAGTGACGGCAATACGTCCCAGATCATTGCGCGCCAGGTCGATCAGCATCAAATGTTCGGCGCGCTCCTTCGGGTCGGCGAGCAGCTCGCGCGCCAGGGCCTCATCCTCAAGCGGCGTCATGCCGCGCCTGCGCGTACCGGCAATCGGGCGAATGGTGATCTTGGTAGCCTTATCGGCAGCAAACGCATCCTCTTCCTGGCGCACCAGTATTTCCGGTGAGGCACCGACCACCTGAAAGTCGCCAAAGTCGTAGTAATACATGTAAGGCGACGGATTGATCGAGCGCAGCGCCCGATACAGCGACAGCGGCGAATACGGGTACGGTTTGCGCAAACACTGGCCAATCTGCACTTGCATCAGATCACCAGCGACGATGTATTCCTTGGCGCGCGCCGCCGCCGCCAGGTAATCGGATTGCCCAAAGTCGCGCACCACCTGGTGTTCGGGCAACGGCGGATCTTCCGCCTCGAACGCCGGCTGCGACAGACGCGCCTGCAGATCGCGCAAGCGCCGCCGGGTCCGCGAGAATGCGTCAGGCAGTGTAGGATCGGCGTAGACGATCAGATAAAGCTTGCCCTGCAAGTTATCGACAATCGCCAGTTCATCGACCAACATCATCAGGACATCGGGGGTGCCGATCGGGTCCGGGCGGGTATTGCGGCCCAGCTTCGGTTCGATGAATCGCACCACGTCGTAGCCAAAATAGCCCGCCAAGCCGCCACAAAAACGCGGCAGGCCGGGCCGCAGAGCCACCTTAAAACGCTTCTGGTACTGGCGCACGAACTCGAGTGGGTCGGACGTCACCGATTCAATCACTACGCCGTCACGCAGCACTTCGATGCGATCTTCATAAGCCCGAACCACGGTTCTGGACGGCAAACCAATGAAGGAATACCGCCCGAAGCGCTCGCCACCGACCACCGATTCGAGCAGAAAACTATGGGCTCGCTGTGCGCGGTCAATCAGCTTGACATAGAGGGAGAGCGGCGTGTCGAGGTCTGCCAGGCATTCGGCCAACAGCGGGATACGGTTAAAGCCTTGGGCGGCAAGCGCCTTGAATTCAATTTCGGTCATAGTCTGTCGTTCGAACGGGGGATCGCGAATCGTCGGCCGTGGTCGACGCGCTGCTGGAACTGCGAACTAGGTTCGCCAGTTGCACCATTGCCAACGCCAGGAAGGGCTGGACAGGAAGCGATTCAGACCGAAAGACATGGAAGACATGGAAGACAGA
>JANORY010000015.1:0-1256 GCA_031415535.1 Burkholderiales bacterium
TGCATCGCACTTCTTCGCAAAGCACCTGCCCTCTTGGCACGGCACCTGCCGCTGCCAAGGCACGACCGAGACGGGGCCAAGCAAACTGAATCCGCTGCCGCTGTCGTCAACTGGAACCCACTTCGCAAACTCACGCTGCTAAAAATAACTGCTATCGTAACCAACAGGGTAAGAACCTGCCCGACTCGGTCACTCAACTACCACCTACGAATCCACGGCCGCCACTCACTTCGCATTGCTCTTCGTTACAAAGTGCCGAATTCAAGCGCATGGTACCGGCGGGCGTATCTCGCTACAAGAAAGCAAACCCCTGTTCAGCAATTCCGACAGAACCAACTCTGGCCACTGAACCCGTTTCTCGGCGCTCCTTCGTCGATACAAATCCCTACTTCAGCACGTCGTGCCCGATTGAGCCAGCACAACAGTACCCCGATCTCATGGCTCGAATCGTGGCAAACCACGAACGACGTCGAGCGCGTAATAACGCCGAAGTTGACCAGCGAGTTTCGTGGGCCGGCGCACCCCAGCGTGAGCTACTTCTTTCCTCGCCGGCCCGCGAAACTTGTCTGTGTCCAACGACTTGTTATGCCGCAATGCTGACTACTTCGACGGATGAGGTCGGAGTAGGCACAACTAGCCCATCTTCTTTCAGGCCCTCAATGTGAAATTCAATCGCTTCGCGAATCAACTCCAACACCTCGTCTCGGGATTCTGCGGCGGCAACGCATCCCGGTAGATCAGGAACGTATGCGCCAAACGAGCTAGGTCCCTTTTCTACGATTACCAGGTAGTTCATTTGGTTCCTATTTTTTCAGTCCAGCTTGCTTCAGCACATTATTGAGCGTTCCGACAGGAATTTCAACGGAAGGCTTTCCGGCAACGGTAACCGTACCGCTTTTCGTGGCGTGATGGAACTGGCGGTGGCTGCCCTTGGTCCTGACCAAATACCATCCATCGGACTCCAGCATCGAGATCAGATCTTTTACCTTAGTTGGCATCCGTCAGTCGCCAGAATTTGAGGCATAACGCCCAAATTCACCGGCGAGTTTCAAGGGCCGGCGCCGCGGCGCGCGAGCGCAGTTCACAAGCGCCGGCCCTTGAAACTTGTCCGTGTGGAATGCCAGGTTGGACGAAGCCGCTACGCGGAGTAAAACGCGCCGACGCTGACACGATTTAATCTGCACTGTTGCCCTTTCAATTCCGTTGGGGTGATTGTGCATTATTTCGTGAGGGTATATCAGCATGAAGACCATCGA
>JANORY010000016.1:0-1111 GCA_031415535.1 Burkholderiales bacterium
GCTTCCCACAAACGCCGGCGGTCCAAGCTGAACGAGTCCACCCGGCCCGCGCAACTCAATGCGGCCGATCAGCCAGACCATATTGGTCGGCGCTTCAATGATGTTGCTGCCAGCAGGAATACGATCCCGATGCGCGGCAGCGGTGATCCACCAGCTAGCACCGGCCTGCGCCACCAGTTGCGCATGGGTACGGCTGCCGACCGCTGCGAAGACATTGGTCCAGGCGTCCATCAGCGGCATGATCCAGTAACGGTCGCGAATCGCAGGTACCTTGAGTTGCACCGGACCCTGACTCAGATCGAGCCAGGCTACCGAATAAAGCGTGTCGTTGTTTGGGCGAATGACGGTGCGCGAACGGGCGTTGCTCAGTTGCCGGACATGACGAAATTGGTTGGCATTGGCCGGCGTGCCGGTTATTCGGCTGATATTGGCCGTGCTGGTTTGGCGGGTTTGCTCCATCAGCACCAGCGGTAGCCCGTAGATGACCGCTTTTTCGGCATAGTTGCGTGCCAGCTCCGGTGTTGCAGCGGGTGGAATCATGAGTGAACAGCCTCCAAGAAGGGTAAGAAGGGTGACGAAGTAGGCAAGTTTAGGCATGACCTGAGTTTAATGAAAGTCGCGGCTGCGGGTCGACAACTCGCCCAGGAATTCGGTATGGTCAACGATACGGCGCGCCACCAGATGGGTGACGCCACCGCTGACCGCGTCGCGTTGCCAGACACCGTATACGGTCATCAGTCGCGCGCTCAGCACTTCCTTGCGATAGGTTTCAACCAGAGCCGGCCAGACGATGACGTTGATGGCACCGGTCTCGTCCTCGAGCGTTACAAACAGCGTGCCCTTGGCGGTTTCAGGCCTTTGACGATGCGTGACAATACCGCAGGCCCGCGCCAGACGTGAGTTCGGGTAGGTGTTCAGCACCTCGGCCGGCTGAATGCCGAAGCGCGCCAGCTTCGGGCGTAGCAAGGCGAGTGGGTGACGGCCCATTGGGATGCCGATCGAGCCGTAGTCGGCAATAATCTCCTCGCCTTCGCTCAAGGGCTGCAACTGGATTGGCGCTTCTTCAAACCGGGCATTCTCGAGCAAGGCGGGCAGCGGCTTGATGGCAGCC
>JANORY010000017.1:0-6850 GCA_031415535.1 Burkholderiales bacterium
AATTATCACAATTACCACAGCGCCATTCGCTGCTGGCACCGACCTCGGAGTAGGCTTCGCCGAAGTAACTCAACAGCCGGACTCGGCGGCAACCGGCGGTTTCACACAAGCCCAATAACGCATCGAGTTTGGCGGTCGACACGCGCTTGAAGGTTTCGTCGGCCTCGGAGGTATCAATCAGGCGCCGCTGCTGCACGACGTCGGCCAGGCCGTAAGACATCCAGGCAATGGCTGATTCGCCGTCGCGACCGGCACGACCGGTTTCTTGATAATACCCTTCCATGCTCTTGGGCAGATCGAGATGGGCCACGAAGCGCACGTCGGGCTTGTCGATCCCCATGCCGAAGGCGATGGTCGCGACCATCACGACACCGTCGTCGCGCTGGAAGCGCTGTTGATTATGGGCTCGGGTGGTGATGTCGATACCGGCGTGATAGGGCAAAGCGTCAATGCCTTGTTTAACCAGAAACTCGGCAGTCTCCTCGACTTTGGCCCGTGACAGACAATAAACAATACCGGCCTCACCCAAGTGACCGTCTTGCAGAAAACGTAACAGTTGCGTGCGCGGCTCTTTTTTGTCGACGATCTGATAACGAATGTTGGGCCGATCAAAGCTCGACACAAACACTTGCGCCTCGGTCAGCGCCAGACGCTGGATGATTTCCTGACGGGTCTGTGGATCGGCCGTCGCGGTCAACGCAATCCGCGGCACCTTCGGAAAGCGCTCATGTAACAACGACAGCTTCAGGTATTCCGGGCGAAAGTCGTGCCCCCATTGCGACACGCAGTGCGCTTCGTCAATCGCAAACAGCGCGATCTCGCAGCGCTCGAGCAGCGCCAGACAATAATCATTGCTCAGTCGCTCGGGCGCAATGTAGAGCAGATCAAGCTGGCCTGCGGCGAGTGCCTGTTCGGTCTCGCGTGCCGCGCGTTGACTCAAGGTCGAGTTCAGGACCGACGCCTTTACACCCAGTTGTTCGAGCGCAACTACTTGATCCTGCATCAGAGCGATCAAGGGCGAGACCACGATCGTGGTGCCGAACCCTGATTGTTTACGCAGCAGTGCCGGCAACTGATAACACAGTGATTTACCGCCGCCGGTGGGCATTAGTACCAGTGCATCGCCACCGTCCGCGACGTGCTCAATAACCGCCTGCTGATGACCACGAAACGCCGTCAGACCGAACACCTTGTTCAGCAGTTTGCGCGCGGCCTCGGCGGTTTTTTTCATTTAGCGCCACACCTCAAGCCGCCTTCGGCACCGGGCCACTCAGTAGCGCGCGCAAACGCGCCAACTTCGCCTTGCCTTCTTCTTGGCTGACCTGCACCGGCGCATCGGGTTTGCTGTCCAGACCCATCTCGATCAGAAACCGTGACGGCTTGCGGGACAGGAATTCGCGCACGCGCTTGCGTTCGCGGCACCAGGTCATCGTCAGGCTGCGCTCGGCGCGCGTGATCGCAACGTACATCAAGCGGCGCTCCTCCTCGATTCGGCCGGCGGCTTTCGGATCCGGGTTATCGGTGTCGGATTCATCCGGATTCGCATCCCCCAAGTGCGGCAGCATACCTTCCTCACAGCCCACTACAAAGACGTGTGGAAACTCCAGGCCTTTCGAGGCGTGGATGGTAGTGAGGCGCACCGCGTCGACATCCTCGCCTTTGCGATCGAGTTGCGATAGCAGCGAAATTTGTTGCGCGAGTTCCAAGAGCGTCGTTCCGCGACCCGCCGACGACGTCGTTCCGGCCGGTGTATCGGCCTGTTCTACCCGGCGCTTGAGCCAATCCAGAAACTCGCTGACGTTTTGCCAGCGCACGGCAGCGCCTTTTTCATCGAAGCTGGCGCTCAAGTGCTCGCGGTAGTCGATTGCCGCCATTAAATCATCGAGGACTTGAACGGCTGGCTCACGGGCCGCGCGGTAAGCGATGCGGTTAATGAATTCACCGAATTCGCGCAACGGTGCCAGTTGTCGCGCCCCAACTCGGCCCTCGAATGCCGTTTCAAACAAGGCTGCGAACATCGAGAGATGGCGTTGCCCGGCGTATTCACCAAGCGCCTGCAAAGTGGTGTTGCCAATACCGCGCTTCGGGCAAGTCGCGGCACGAATGAAGGCCGGATCGTCGTCGTCGTTGGCCAACAAACGCAGGTAGGAGATCAGATCGCGGATTTCTGCGCGATCAAAAAATGACTGGCCACCGGAAAGCACATAAGGAATCCGCTCCTTGCGCAACGCCTGCTCGAACACCTTAGCTTGATGATTGCCGCGATAGAGAATCGCATAGTCGGCAAAACGGCTGCGCTTATCGAACTTGTGTGCTTGCAGGCGCACCACCACCGACTCGGCTTCCTTTTCATCGTCGTCACACGCGACCACGTTGACCGGATCGCCGGGACCATGATCGGACCAGAGCTTTTTTTCATGCAGTTTGGGATTGCGCGCGATCAGTCGATTCGCGGCATCGAGAATGTTGCGGCTCGATCGATAGTTCTGTTCAAGCTTGATGACCTTCAGAGCCGGAAAGTCGCTGCTCAGTCGGTTCAGGTTCTCCAAGGTGGCGCCGCGCCAACCGTAAATGGATTGGTCATCATCGCCGACTGCCGTGAAGGCGCAGCGCGGTGTCACCAGTAACTTCAGTAATTCATACTGGCAGGCGTTGGTATCCTGGTATTCATCGACCAGCAAGTAGCGGATTTTTTCGCGCCAGGTTTGCAAGGCTTGCAAATCCTGCTGGAATAACTCGACCGGGCGCAGAATCAGATCATCGAAGTCGACCGCCTGGTAAGCGCGCAGGGTGGCCTGGTAATTTCGATACGCCCGCGCCACGGCGTGTTCATGTTCGTCCTTCGCCTGTGCAGCGGCAGCATCTGGATCGAGCAAGGAATTCTTCCACAGCGAGATGCGGTTTTGCGCGCCCCGGATCAACTTGCGATCGGTGGTGGCCAGCGAGTCCTGCAAAATGGCATAAGCGTCGTCGGAATCGAGAATCGAGAAACTGGTTTTCAGACCCAGCGACTTGCCCTCGCGACGCAAAATTTGAACGCCGAGTGAATGAAACGTGCAAACCAGCGGGGAATTGCCTGCCGAGGTCTTGACCAGCGCGCCCAAGCGCTGCGCCATTTCGCTGGCCGCCTTGTTGGTAAAGGTAATGGCGGCAATATGCGCAGCCGAGTATCCGGACTCGATCAGGCTGGCAATCTTCTGGGTGATTACGCGGGTTTTACCACTGCCAGCACCGGCAATGACCAGACAAGGGCCGTCGCGATAACGAATCGCCTCGCGCTGCGCGCTGTTCAAAACACTCGACATTGTTGGGCTTACCAGAAGACTGCAGAGTTTGATCGGATTCAGATTTCGATCGGATCAACTTCGAGCTGCCAACGCAGTGAGGCCGACGCCGGTCTGGCGCTTTTGAGCATAGGCAACCAGCGATCGAGAAACTGATGCAGCGCCGTGCGGGATCTTGATTCTATCAAGAGCTGCGCACGCTCGACATCGGCCACGCGGACTAAGGCCAAGGGGACGGGATCGAACAGCGTGACTGCGCCGGCCAGCAGCTCAGCGCTGGCCAATTGGCGGGCCATGCTGAGCCAGGCGATCGCCTGCGCCAACTCGCTCGCCTCGGCGCGCAACAGCGCCTGATGCACAAACGGCGGTAAACCGGCTTGTTGACGTTCACTTAATTGTGACGCCGCAAAGCCGCGAAAATCGTGGCGGATCAGCGCCTCGAAGAGTGGGTGCTCCGGATAGCGGGTTTGGATAATGACCTCAGCGCGGCCTTTTTGCAGGGTCGATCGGCCGGCTCGGCCAGCGACTTGCATCAAGGTCGCGAACAGGCGTTCCGGTGCTCGGAAATCGGCCGCATACAAGCCGTTGTCGGGGTCGACCACGATGACCACCGCGAGTCCATCGAAGTCATGACCTTTGGCGAGCATTTGAGTGCCAACCAGGATATCGATTTCACCCGCCTGCGCGGCATCCAGCACCGCTTGGGCGGCGTTGCGGCGGCGCGCCACGTCGCGATCGAGGCGCGCGATTCGCGCACCCGGAAACAGTTCGGCGAGGCCCTCTTCGAGTCTTTGAGTGCCCCGGCCCAAGGGCTTCAAATCGACATTGCCGCAGGTTGGGCAGGCGCGCGGCACCGGTTGTTCGGCACTGCAATGATGGCAAACCAGCCGGAACAAAGTGCGCCGGTTGCCGGTTGCCAAACGTGCGCCCAAGGGGCTGGCTTGCGCACGTCGATGCAAGACCCGATGCGCCGAACAGTTCTCGCACTGGCTGGTCCAGCCACAGGATTCGCACGATAGCACCGGCGAGTAACCACGACGGTTGATAAACACCAGCGCTTGCTCGCCGCGCGCCACCGCCGCCCGGATCGCTTCGATGGCCGGCTCCGACAACGAATGGCGCATCAGCAGCTTGCGCGTGCTGACCAGTCGGATCAGCGGCAGTTGGGTGCCCGTGGCGCGCTCCTCGATGACCTGCATCCGATAGCGCCCGCGCGAAGCGGCGTACCAGGTCTCCAGTGACGGCGTGGCTGAGGCCAATAGCACCGGAATATCGGCCTGCTGGGCGCGCATGATCGCCAGATCGCGGGCGCTATAGCGCACCCCGTCTTGCTGCTTGTAAGACGGGTCGTGTTCTTCATCCACCACAATCGCCGCCAGGTTCGGCAGCGGTGCCAGGATGGATAAACGGGTACCGATCACGATGCGCGCATGTCCTTCGGCCGCCGCCAGCCAATCGGCGGCGCGCCGCGCATCCGGCAAGTCGCTGTGCAGCACCGCGACCATCACACCGCTGAAACGCTCTGTGACTCGGGCCAGCAATTGTGGTGTCAGATTGATCTCGGGCACCAGCAACAGCGCCTGCGCATGCGGAGTTTGCGCCAAGTGGGCGGCAATCCAGCGCAGATAAATTTCGGTCTTGCCGCTGCCGGTAACCCCGTACAGCAACTGCACTTGGAACGGTCCGGTTATTGGTAGGCAAGCGATCACTTCGGCCTGGCGCGCCGTCAGCTCAGGTGCTGTGAATTCAACGCTTCGCTTGGCGAGGCTGGAATAGCGGCGGCGACTGCGACCAAAAATCGACTCGCGTTCGCTGCCATCGATCTTTTTTCCGCGCGGCGGCGTTCGGAACAATTTCGGCAAGGCCGGCAAGGCGACCTCGCCGAGGCTACGGTGGTAGTAGCCGGCCGCAAAACGCAGCAAACGAAACCATTGCGCATCCGGTGCCGGCGCATCCTCGATCAGACTCAGCACCGGCTTTAGTCGTTGCGGGGCCAGATCGGAATGCGCCTGAACGGCGACCACCAACCCGACCTTCTGGGTCTTGATCCAAGGCACCACCACCCAGGACCCAATACGCAGTCGATCGGCCAAATCGTCGGGAATTTGGTAATCAAATCCGTCGCTCTGTCCAATGTCGGGCAAATCGAGCGCCACTTTGGCAATACGCGGCAAAGCCTTCACGGCGAGAATTTACTTTAAGTTAAAGCCTTAAAGCCCTAGGTTGTCGGGGAATTTTTCAGTTGTCCGCAGAACTTGTGGATAACTCTGTGGGAATCTCACCCGAGCGCCGGCTTTTGCCTCTCAAAAGACCGACAAACGGTGGTTTGCCGCATTTTTACTCATAAAAATGATCAATGAATTCAATGACTTGAAATGAGCGTATCAATCCGGCAACACGACCGACGGTAGATCGGCCCAAATGTGAATAACTGGGCTATTTCCGACGCCCGGCAGAGTCGATTTTCCGGCTTTGTCAAGCCCATGATTCGTGCGGATTGGTCATAGTAAGGACGCGCTAGCATTTCCGGCTCGTTGCCGTTTACTGTAACTATGCACAGTCTCGACCAGCACCGCGACGTTTTCTGGCGGCGTGAACTGGGAAATGCCATGGCCCAGGTTAAAGACATGTCCAACGCCATCGGCCGGCGCGCCAAAACTCTCGAGCGCCTTGAGCGTTTCGGCGCGAACTTCGTCGGGGCCGCTCATTAGAATCATCGGATCGAGATTACCCTGCAGCGCAACCCGGTCACCGACCTCGGCGCGCGCCTGACCTAAATTAACGGTCCAGTCCAGGCCTACGGCATCGCTGCCGGCCGCTGCAATTTGCGGCAGCCAGACGCCGCCGCCCTTGGTGAACACAATGCTGGGGACGTGTACCTGGCCGTGCGCTTCCGCGCGCTCAAGCTTCAGGAGCTTCAGCACCTGGGCGGTGTAATGCAGGGAAAAGCGCTGAAACGCGCCATCGGCGAGGATGCCGCCCCAGGTATCGAAGATCATGACCGCTTGTGCGCCGGCTTCAATCTGCGCATTCAGATAGGCCGCAACAGTCTCGGCGGTAATCGCCAGCAGGTGATGCATCAGGTCCGGACGTTGGTACAACACCGTTTTGATCTTGCGAAAGTCGTCGCTGCCGCCGCCCTCGATCATGTAGCAGGCCAGCGTCCACGGGCTGCCCGAAAAACCGATCAGCGGAATCCGGTCGGCCAGTGCAGCGCGGGTCACCCGAACCGCGTCCATGACGTAGCGCAAGCTGTCGTTCGGATCGGGTACCGCCAGCGCACGAAAGTCGGCCTCTTCCTTCAGCGGCCGGGCGAATCGGGGACCTTCGCCCTCGGTGAAGTACAGGCCCAAACCCATCGCGTCGGGAATCGTCAGGATGTCGGAGAACAGAATCGCCGCGTCCAGTGGGTATCGGGTCAAGGGCTGCATCGCGACTTCGCAGGCCAACTCGGGCGTTTTGCACAAGGTCAGAAAGTCGCCAGCCCGCGCGCGGGTCGCTTTGTACTCGGGCAAGTACCTGCCTGCCTGACGCATCAGCCAGACCGGCGTGTGTTCAGTGGGTTG
>JANORY010000018.1:0-4753 GCA_031415535.1 Burkholderiales bacterium
GGGCGCGAATCGGGTATTGTCTTCCAGGGCGATCGGCGTTTTGACATCATCATTCGCTTGCCCGAATCGCTGCGCACCGACACCGAAGCCATCAAGTTATTGCCGATCCGTTTGCCTGCCGCCGAAGGCAGTACTCGAGCAGCAGCCTATGTTCGCTTGGGTGATGTGGCCAGCTTTGCGATTGCGCCTGGCCCGAATCAGATCAGCCGCGAGAATGGCAAGCGCCGGGTGGTAGTGACCGCTAATGTGCGCGAACGTGATATCGGTTCTTTCGTGGCCGAAGCGCAGACCCGGCTGGCGATCGAGGTTAAAGTCCCGACTGGCTACTGGACCGCCTGGTGTGGGACGTTTGAGCAATTGCAATCAGCCAAGGAGCGTTTAGCCATCGTGGTGCCGGTTTCGCTCCTCTTGGTATTCGTCTTGCTGTTTGCAATGTTCGGCAATATCAAGGATGGCTTGCTGGTGTTTACGGGCATTCCGTTCGCGCTGACCGGCGGCGTGCTGGCGTTGTGGCTGAGGGATATTCCGCTGTCAATCTCCGCCGGAATTGGATTTATCGCCTTGTGCGGTGTCGCCGTGCTCAACGGATTGGTCATGATCTCCTACATCCGCACGTTGCGCGAAGAGGGCAACACGCTTGATTTTGCGATCACCGAAGGTGCGCTGACGCGACTACGGCCGGTATTGATGACCGCATTGGTGGCCTCGCTCGGCTTCATTCCGATGGCGATTGCGACCGGTACCGGGGCCGAGGTGCAAAGGCCGTTGGCGACGGTTGTTATTGGCGGAATCTTGTCGTCGACCTTCCTGACCTTGTTGTTGCTGCCGATCCTCTACCGGATTGCCCATCGGCGCGAATCCGAGGTGGAATTTGTCCAATCCACAGCAGTTCTTGCGACCGAACACTAAGAATTGAGTTCGCAGTCCGTTTGATTCACTTGAGTTCAATTTAATTCACCCCAAAGGAGTACCCATGAAACTGCTTTCCCTCGCATTCGCGCTCGCCTTATTCGCCACTGGCACCGCATCTGCGGTTGCCCAAATCAATGTAGGCGGTAAGGCGTCGACGGCGCGTTTTGTCCTCAAGTAAGTAATCCGATCCTCGACGTGCCGGGCGAACGGCCAATCAGGGGCAATTCACGGGTAGATCGTCGCGTAAGCTCGCATTCTTGTTGATTGACCTGATATTTTGATATACAGTGTACTTTTAAATATACAACCAAATTGCCAGTCCCGTTTCTGAAAATTCCTGAGTCCTCGATGCAAATGCTTAGCGAGCAATTTGGCCGCCTTTTGAAGGAACAACGTCGCCGTCTGGAACTGTCCCAGCATGATCTTGCAAAATCCTCCAAAGTTTCGCGCAGCATCATCTCGCGCCTCGAAAACGGCGCGTCCAAGGCGGTGCAAACCGATGTACTCGATCGGATTTTCACGACGCTTGGAAGCAACTTGGTGATAACAAACGCCCCCCAGCCTGATGCGGAACGTCTACGGGCAAGACTTGAGCATCGCGCAAGACTCGTTGAGCGCCGCAACCGACATATGCGTCTGGCAGTAACCCTCGCGACCGAACCGAAGAAGGCCGTACTGTTGATCAAGGGTGCGCGTCGGCAAGTAGCGTTATGGCGTAGCCGGTCCTTGTGCAGCGACTTCTATATTGAACGCTGGAGCGCGTTGCTTTGTTTGCCGCCTCGTGATCTTGCTCGCGGTCTGACCGAGCTGGGCGACTGGGAGGACGCGATGTTCCAGAATTCTCCGTGGGCGGGCGCTTGGAACTGAGTTCATTGGGCCTGTTATTTGAAAAGGCGAGACAATTGTGCGGGCATAAAGAGTTTGTGATTCTTGGAAGCCTGTCGATCCTCGGGGTCGTGCGCGCCACCGAAGCGCCGGCGCGAATGCTCATGTCGATCGATGTCGACTGTTATACGAGGCTCGATCCCGAGCGAATCTTCGAACTGAATGAAGCGCTCGGCGAAGGCAGTCCTTTCGAGATTGAACACGGGTTTTACCTCGACCCCGTCTCTCCGAAATTACCGACCTTGCCCGATCAATGGGAAGCAAGGTTAATTCGGATGCCGCTCGAATCCGGTGTCACACTTTTCTTCCTGGATCCAAACGACGTCGCCGTCTCAAAATATGCGCGCGGCGAGCCGAGGGATCGCGAGTGGCTTCAGGCGGGCCTGAGCGCTGGCCTTTTGTCCGGTGCCATCATTGAGAGTCGATTTCGCGACACCTTGTTTCTGGACGTGGCCGAGCGACTTCGCGCCACCGAGGCACTCGCCGACGATCGCACTCACATAAAGATTCGACGAACACGAACGTAGACCAAGCGCCACACGATACTGCGGCGAATCGTCGGGCGGGCGTATAAAACTCAGTGGTCAAATGAGACAGTCCGCCTTCGCCGTCAGCCAAGCCCTTAGCGGGCGATTGAGCTGAAATCTGGTTGGCGATCAGAATCTCCCCAGTCAGATCTGAACGTGCGTCAACGCACAGACGGCCGTTTAATGGACGTGCATTATGTGCGGTACTGTTGATGGAAACCGGTCCGCGCCAGTCCCGGGCGTGCCCCGGCCGAAGCCGATGAGCAGAACAATCAAGGAACGCCGATCAAAGATGCGCCCAGCATGACACCGAGTGATGCCCCGCAGGATGACGGCGATCTTACCGACATGTTGGGCGAACTGCGGGTGTTGCTGCCAACTGCGCAATTGCTCTCAGCGTTCCTGATTACCGTTCCGTTCACGGCGCGCTTTACCGATATCGTCACGTCAGAGAAGCATGTATTCCTGGCGACCTTTCTTTTCTCGGTCGCGAGCCTGGTGTTTCTCAGTGGACCGGCGGTGCAACATCGCTTGATGCGGCCTCTCAGCAACCGGGCGCAATTCAAGCGCTATGCGTCGCTTCAAATATTGCTGGGCTCCACGACCTTGGCGATCACTCTGGTGCTGGCCACGCAACTGGTGCTTTCCGAAGTGCTCGGCGCGACTGTCGGCACATTAGCAGCAGGTTTTCTAGCGGCCCTGATCGTCATTATCTGGTGGGTATTGCCGAAGATCTGGAAGGCACGCGGACGCGTATAAGCAAAATGGTTTGGGCATTCGATTTTTGATGATTTGAGCAGTTGGGAATGAATTTTGCGTGCCGGTGAACTGCAAAAATTCACGGACCCGTTAAATGACCGGGCCCGCGATAATTTTTTGTTCGGCATCCAGACACCTTCCCCATGACACAACTCATCCAGGCAAATAACATCATGAAAAATCTGTCTCGGATTTCTGCTGGTTTTCTATTCGCGGGCGCTATCGCCGCACCCGTTATGGCCGATTCGAACGGCGATTCCGATGATTACGGCGAAATCAACCTGCGCGAGGTGCTGCGTGCCAAGCTTGCCAATGACAAGTGCGAAAGCGGCAAGGATGATGATCAATCAGGCGGCAACAACTCGCGCTTCAAGACGCTTCAGGTGGTCGGCTTGACCGGTGATAACCGGCTGGTC
The DNA here is from genome assembly GCA_031415535.1 of Burkholderiales bacterium. Lineage (GTDB taxonomy): Bacteria > Pseudomonadota > Gammaproteobacteria > Burkholderiales > Burkholderiaceae_E > JANLTP01. The sequence goes on from JANORY010000018.1 coordinate 3,500, forward strand.
TGCTTTAACGAATACGCGCCGCAGGCCGCTCGAAGCATCGGCTTCGTCGCCAATCTTTCAGGTGGCGATACCGCGCTGATCGGGATTGACTTTCGTGTGCAGAACGGCTTGCTCTACGGCGTTGGCAATAAGGGCGGGGTCTACACCCTTGACACCTCCAATGCGGTTGCCTTGCTGGTCAATCGCCTCTCGGTGCCGCTCGACGACAGCATCTCGTTCGGCGTCGACTTTAATCCGGCCGCAGACCGGCTGCGCATTGTCAGCAGCAAGGGCCAGAATCTTCGGCACAATGTCAACGCGGGTGGGGTGACCCTCAACGACGGCGCGCTCAATTATCCGGCGGCCACGCCGATCAGCACGCGCGGCCCGATCGCATCAGGTGTTGTCGGTGCGGCGTACACCAACAATGATCTGAATGCAGACACCGCAACCACGCTCTACACGCTCGATTCGACGCTCGACCAGATTGCAATTCAATCGCCTGCAAATGACGGAACGCTCGCGGCGACCGGCAAACTGGGTGTTAATGCGTCGGAGGTCGCGGGCTTCGACATCTACAGCAGGACTCGCTCAGGTGTCAGCGTCGACGCTTTGGCGCTGGCGTCGATCAAGACGGCCGAGGGCACAATGGGCTTGTATAGCGTCAAATTGCCAACCGGCAAGGCAAGCTTGCGCGGCAGCTTTGCGGCTCAGGTAATCATTACCGATATTGCCATTCCGCTGAATCAACGCTAACGGTCGAGCCCGACAGGCTGCTTGCAGCCTGTCGCTTCGGCGTTTGAATGACGCCGGAGGGACTTGGCCTCGAATGACGCCTCTGATTGAGTTCAAGCGCCGCTTCCTGAGAAACAGCGAATTCCTGAGGCATCTATGCCTACAGGCGCTTGCGCTTTGCGCCGACGCGTCGGTCGACTCTGAACTAGCCATACTCAAACGTCAGACCACAACTCTTCAGGCCGAACATCCGGGCGAACAAAACTGGCAAGGACAACGGCATTTCGTTTTCTATGACGAGATGAGTCACATCGGCGGCATTCAACTGCCGTATTCGATTGATGACGCCGAGAACTTCATCCGCACCAAACTGCTCGGTGGGCGGCGCAACTGACGGCCCTTGGGTGCTGACAATCAAGAGCCGGCCTCGGCACCGGGCTGTTGATCGATAATCTCCTCAATCACCAAGCGCCCATAGCGCTGAGCGCGCACTGCTTGAGCGGTACGCGCAATATGCGCAACCAGTTCAACTTTTTCATC
>JANORY010000019.1:0-2713 GCA_031415535.1 Burkholderiales bacterium
ACCAGTACGACGCGTGCCCGCTGGGCCTGAATGGCGATCAGACGCTTCATGGCTTTGGCAAACGCCTCAGTAGGCATCACTTCGGATTGCCCGAGGACCTTTTGCTCGTGGTCAATGACGCTCAGCGCGTAGCCCTCGCCGACCCGATCTGCGCGTAATGCGTTTTCTTGCGAGCACAGTTTCAGCAGCGTTTGGGCCGCCACTTCCAGTTCACCCGCGATGAACACTGGCCCACCGACAATCAAAGGTACGTTGACTCGCGAACGCAACTGAAAGCTGAAGGTCTGGTTGCCTGTGTCGCGCACCTGCAGAGTCGGTTCACCCCAGCGCGTCGATTGCAATCGATCAGTCTCCATTAGCTTCATCTTTTTTAGGCATCAAAGTAAAGGGTGTCCTGAGTTTAAACAGCACCAGAGATCGGAACGGTGTCAGATTTAACAGGCTGCACACGTGTCGGCGAATTGTCGCGCGGAATTGAGCAAGGAGTGCAAATTCTTTCGACACATAGGCCAACATCCTGATGAGCATACGCGAAAAAAGGGCCAGACTATGCTGGCCCTTCCGATTTGCCCGCGTACCTTAAGCGCGCAGTACTACGCCCAAGTTCATGCCGCAGTGCTGGGTGCAACCGCAGCGGCGGCCGGCGCTGCAGGAACAATACCCGCGGCGGCGTCATCGGCAGCCGCAGCCTTCATTGACAAACGCAAACGCCCCTTGTCGTCGGCCTCAAGAATCTTGACCCGAACCGCCTGACCTTCTTTCAAATAGTCGGACACCTGGTTGACTCGCTCATTGGCAATTTGCGACACATGCAGCAAGCCGTCGCGACCCGGCATGATTTGTACGATTGCACCGAAGTCGAGAATCTTCAACACCGTGCCATCGTAGACCTTGCCGATTTCAACTTCAGCGGTCAAATCTTCGATGATCTTCTGGGCACGCTTGGCGGCCGCGCCGTCAACTGCGGCAATGGTGATCGAGCCGTCATCTTTGATGTCGATCTGCGTGCCGGTGCTCTCGGTAATTTGGCGGATCGTGGCGCCGCCTTTGCCGATGACATCGCGAATCCGTTCCGGGTTGATCTTCATTTGATACATACGCGGGGCAAAATCGGAAAGTTCGGTTCGTGCAGTGCCCATGGCGGTACGCATATGGCCGAGGATATGCAATCGACCGTCGCGCGCTTGCGCCAGAGCGACCTGCATGATTTCCTTGGTAATGCCCTGGATTTTGATGTCCATTTGCAGCGCGGTGATACCTTGTTCGGTGCCAGCAACCTTGAAGTCCATGTCACCCAGATGATCTTCGTCACCCAGAATATCGGTCAGAACGGCGAATCGGCCACCTTCCATGATGAGTCCCATGGCCACCCCGGCGACGTGCGCCTTGACCGGCACGCCGGCATCCATCAATGCCAGACAACCGCCACAGACCGATGCCATAGAAGAGGAACCGTTTGATTCGGTGATCTCGGAAACAACGCGCAACGAATACGCAAAATCCTCGATCTTTGGCAACAGTGGACGAATTGCCCGCTTGGCCAGATTGCCGTGGCCGATTTCGCGGCGCTTCGGCGTTCCCATGCGGCCGGTCTCGCCGGTGGCAAACGGCGGCATGTTGTAGTTGAACATGAAGCGCTCGCGGTATTCGCCCGCGATGGCATCAATGATCTGCTCGTCACGCGACGTACCCAGGGTGGCAATGACCAGAGCCTGAGTCTCGCCGCGGGTGAATAACGCGGAACCATGGGCGCGCGGCATGACGCCCGAGCGAATTGAGATCGGCCGAACCGTGCGCGTGTCGCGACCATCAATTCGCAACTCACCGCTCAGAATCTGATTTCGAACGATCCGCGACTCGATCTCGAACAACATGTTCGAGACCGTGTTGGCGTCCGGAACCGGCTTGCCGGCGGCGACAGCCGTTTCGGCAACTTTGCTGCGGGTATTGGCCTCGACATCGCGCACCTTATGGGTGCGCTCCTGCTTGTCACGGCTCTTGTAAGCCTCGCGCATCGGCGCTTCGGCCACCGCGTTGATCTGATAGGCCAGCGCCTCATCGCGCGGCGGTGGCGCCCAGACGATCTCGGGACGGCCACCCATTTCGACCAATTCGTTGATCGCGCTGATCACCACCTGCATCTGCTCGTGGCCAAAAACCACTGCACCGAGCATGATTTCTTCGTTCAGCTCGTGGGCTTCCGATTCGACCATCAGGACGGCGGCTTCGGTGCCGGCGACCACCAGGTCAAGCTTGCTGTTGGCCATCTGCGGGATGCTCGGATTCAACGCATACTGACCGTCAATGTAGGCAACCCGCGCCGCACCAATCGGACCATTAAATGGCACGCCGGAAATGGCCAGCGCGGCTGAAGCTGCAATCATCGCGACGATATCGCTGTCAACCTCAGGGTTTTGCGACATGACTTGCAGAGCGACCTGCACTTCGTTGTAGTAGCCATCCGGGAACAGCGGGCGAATCGGCCGGTCGGTCAGGCGCGCGATCAGCGTTTCACGCTCGGTCGGTCGGCCTTCACGCTTGAAGAAGCCACCTGGAATACGGCCTGCGGCATAGAACTTTTCAATGTAATCGACGGTCAACGGGAAGAAATCCTGACCGGGCTTGGCATTCTTTGATGCGACAACCGTTGCCAGTACAACGGTATCGTCCATCGAAACGACAACCGCACCAGTGGCCTGGCGGGCAATTTCAC
>JANORY010000020.1:0-13429 GCA_031415535.1 Burkholderiales bacterium
GTGTAGTCAAGGCCGCCGGCCAGTGCCAGCGACTCCTGCGCCGTCGAGCCGGACAGCGGTGTAATACGCTCGACATTGGTGTTCAGTCTGAGGCCCTCGGTCAGCATGAAAAAGTTCTTCAATCCGATCGCCGCTTCGGTAGTTCTTTGTCCCAATGAATCGCGACCACGGTACTCCGAAAACAAGCTGCCGTTATTCATGTAATCGGTGGCAATTCCGAATACCGTGGTGTTCTGGCGCAGCGTGCCGTTCAACGCAAAGGCTCCCTGCAAGCTCGACACAAATTCATGTCGTGCATAGAGTTTGCCGCGCGTGGCAAACTGATAATCGCCACCAATCGCCAGCAACTTTTTGTTCGAATCGCGAATGTCTTGCTCGTACTCGCCGTACGCGCTGGCACCGGCCACCCCGGGGACCTGACTCGAGCCTTTGGCACGAACACTGGTGATCTCGGTATCGGCTGGCGCACCGGCCAACGGCGTCACCACATGCTCGGTGACCCGGCGTATGCCGATCTCGACCTTGCTGCGATCAGTCACCGCTTGTTCAAGGTTCAGCAACACACCTTCGCGAGCGGCACCACTGACAATATCGCGCGAGTGCAAGCCTTCGGCGGCCACGACGGTACCTGGGCGCACTAAATACTCAAGCCGGGCACCGGCCTCTTCACGGCCTTTGTTCAAGGTCGAGGCCGGGTTGTCAAAACCGATATTGGCGCGACCCGCCCAGGCGCGCATCCGCACAGTGGCGGACTCATGCTGCCATTCCACGCGCTCGGCATTGCCGCGGCGGCCGTCCAAGGTCAGCGTATTGGCCAGCTCGGCAGTGATCACCGATTTCGGCGTGACTTCATAGCGCAGATTGGCACCGGTCAAGCGGGAGAAACTCTCCGGGATCGGATTGCCATTGCGAATATAGGTGCCGCCCAACCACAATCCGTCGGCGACCCGAGTCTGAGCATTAACGCCATACACCCAAAACGTCTCGCCACCCTGATCAACCTCGGCGGTGATCCGGATCGAGATCGGATTCAAAAAGGGATCGACGCTGGCCACCGGTTGGCGCATCAGCAGGCGACTGGTCAGCGGCTCGAACTCGTAGTCACTGAACCGCACCAGGGGCACGGTCCGAATGATTACGCCGGGCTGATTGCGGTCACGCGTAATCAACTCGACCCGTTCGCTATTGACCAGGGTTTCGCCCAGCGCAAACTCGAACGGACCGGATGTACCATTGGCCGGCACTTCGCGAATGACTTGCCGGGTGCTGTCGCGCGATGCAAAACTGTCAATCCGCAGATCGTCGGATTCAAAGTGATGCTTCAGACCGGTTAGCGAGCGCTGATACTGCGTCAAGCGTTGCGTCGGATTCAGCGTTGCCGTGGTGAAGTCGCCCCACAGCAGGTAGGACTTGTTCTTGTCGACCCGGACATAAAGTCGGCTGGTCGATTGCGCATCAAACCCCCGAATCGCCGAGTCGCCATAGACCGGGTAAAACTCGTTCGGCGAAATATCCCGGAACAGGCGCTCGCGCACGTCCTTGTCCGAGTCATAGGACATCGTTAACAAGTATTCGCCCTGCACCTTGCCTTTCAGGAAAAAGGCGCTTCGGGCGGCGGCACTGTTGCGGCCATCGCCGGATTCGCGCGACACCCGGTTCAGCTCCTGCTCGAAACCATCGCGCGCACGCGCTTGTTGCAGACGGGCAGCGCTGAAACTGCGGGCGTTGATAATGCCCTCGATCACACCCACGCCGATCAGGGGCCGCAGCTCGGGCAGAAACGGCAAGCGCTTCTCGTCCTTCAAAATGCCGCTGCTGACGCGAATGACGGCGTCCATCGGGTCAAGCGGTGCCTGCAATTCGAACTCGGCACGTCCGCCCGCGATGAAGGTTTGAATACCGGGTTCGCCGGGATCGCGGTCAATCACCCGCCAGCGTCCGGCACTCGCTTCAAGCGTCAAGGGCGTTCGCACGGTTACCGGCACACCTTTGTGATCGGTCAGGCGAACTTCGATTGTTACCGCCGTTCGGCCATCGGCAATACCACCCAACTTCGGGGTGCGAATTTCGATGCGGCCGAGTTGATCCGGCGCGATCAAGTTGATGCTGACGCGACCGCGTTCATTGCCAAAGCCATCGGACTGAATCAACAGTAACTGATTGCTGCCTGGCTTGAGCGTCAGCCCGACATACTCGCGGTACTGCAACTTTCGGGCGCTCACCTCGGCCTTCGTACCGACTCGATCGGCCGCAACGTCCTGGCCGTTGATTTTCAGGCTCAGGCTGGTACCCAGATTGCCTTTGATGCGAACGTTGGTCTGCGCAAATGGCAAGGTATCGCCATCCTTGAAGTCAAGGAACGCAAGGCTGTTATCGGCATCATTGAGGAGCAGTTCAAGCGCGCCGGCGCTGGTCACCGGCAGCACCGAACTGGCCCCCAACGGCCGCAGTGCAATGCCGGCACCGCCGGCGCGACCCTCCTCGCCACCGGACAAACCGAAGCCACTCACATTCGACGACGGCAAGGCAGTCTGCTGGGCAGCAACTGATGCAGCAGCCTGGCCCGGCACTACCACACTGGGCGCAACCGCCGAGGGCGCGCCGTTGACAACCGGCACCCCTGCCTGAACGCCCGGTGTCAGGCCAACGATCCCGCTGGCTGGCAGCACACGCGGGTCAGCGGGCGCCACGGGTCGACCCTCCGGGTCGAGCCTGAAAGCGAGCAAGCGCTCGGACTCGATACTGAACACCTCAGCCTTGGCACGGCGCGCCTTGACCTGCTGCAGCACCTCGGTGCTGCAACTGAACTCGGCGAAGTCAGCGCGCTGCAGCTCGCCACTCTTTAAGTCGACGAAGCGGCTGCCGCCATCGAGTGCATGTCGATTCGAGATCGACGCCAGCTTGGCGGCGGGCGGCAAGGTAGTTCGATCTACCTTTAAAACCTGAGTGCGCGCCGGCAAGCCGGCAAAGCTGTACTTGCCCTCACTGTCGGTCACCACATACGAGCCATCTTGCAGAAAAATTCGTACGCCGGGAATACCGAGTTCTTCTGCGTCCTGCTGACGATTGTGATTGCAATCGACAAAAATTTTGCCCAGTACAATGCCGCGATCCGAAAAGACCCCGCCATTGACCTTGACCTTGGCAGTCGCGATGTTCGAGCCGCTGTTACTGCTGAACGCCTGCGCACGATTGATACCGTCGCCCAAGGGCGCCGCGACGCCAAGCCGAACCACGTAAGTGATAGTCAACAGCGCATCGGCCGGCAAGTTGCCGAGTCCTCGAAACCGCAACACGCCGCCGTTATTGACCACTACCGGATCGGGCAGATTCAAGAGTCCAAGCCGCACGCTGCCGGGCACCAGGCGAAAGCCAGCCGGCAACACATCGACCAATTCAATATCCGGGAAGGTGGTTCGTCCGGCGTTTCGAATGCGTACCGTGTACGGAACCATCTCGCCAATCTCGGCGAAGGCACGGCCGCTGGACTTTTCGACCAACAGGCCGGGTAAAGCAGCGCTGATGGGGTCGAGTGGAATATGGTTATTGACGATATTCGGATCGACGCTGACGTCGAGACTGAAGTTCACGAAATAAGTCGTGTCCTGGCCGAGCGGCGGTGGACCGCTGAGGTTGGCAGGCTGTACCGAGTAAGTGCCTCCAGGGGGTGCCAGGCCAGTCGGGTCGAGGCAGGCCTCAACGCCACATTCAATTGATGCAGACTTCGGTAGACTGGCTGCGACGCCACTGCGATAGCCGGCAGGCGGAGTCACCGCAAGGCTGTAAATTCCGCTGGGCGCACCCGGCATCAGCAGGTATTGGTAGAAGCCCAAAATGCCGGTTGTCTGGGTTACGTTGGGCACGCCACCCACCAGATGAACCGCTGGATCAAAGCCCGCCGGACCGCTAATCGAAACCACCGCACCGGCCACCGGTTGGCGGGTGCTGGCATCGTAGATCACACCGGACGGATCAAGCGGCAGACTTTGCTCAAATACATTGGCACCGGGTGTCAAAGTCAGGCCTTCAAGCACGCCACTTCTAAGCACCGCATTGGAACTCGGGCTGGTGCTGCCCTGCTCACCATTGACCGGCCAGCCGACTAAGGGCTGATTGCCACCGGGTGCACGAAATATGATCTGGTAGCCGCTGCCCGGCTGTATTCGAGTGAATAAATATTGGCCATTCGCATCGGTCAGCGATTGCGCAACCACGAAGTTGTTGGCATCGCGAAGCTCGACGACAATGCCGACCGCAGCCGGCTCGCCGTCGAGGCGTCGATTGTGATTAAGGTCGTACCAGGCACGGCCCGACACCGACGCGCCGGCCAGCACGTTTACGCTGTCATTGGCGCTATTGTTGGCTAGATTGCCGGACGATTCGCCGCCGCCACTGACCATTGCGGTGTTGATGATGGGCGTGTTAGCGGTGGCACGCGTTGGCATTACCGTCAACAGCAGCGGGTTCGGATGAGCTTGCCCGGCCGCCAACAAGACTGGGCTGCTACAGGTCACAATTTGGCCCGCCACGTTGCAACTCCAACCGGCCGCACCGCCCACCGGCAAGGCGCTGCCGACAACCTGCAATCCGGCCGGCATGGTATCGGTGATGACCAGCGGTGCGGTGGTCGGTCCGGCCCCCGCATTGTTAACGCGCAGCGTGAACACGCCATTCGAGCCAACCGTAAAGTCACCCGCGTGAGTCTTGGTCAGCGTCAGATCAGGGCCGGCACTTAACACTCGGTAGTAGGCGGTGTTGTTGCTGACCGCTGACTGGTTCAGTGCACCATCAAAATAGCTCAGCGCGGCCGCATTGCTGGTGCTCGCAATTCCGGCCGCCAAGCCGGGCTTCACATCGACCAGAAAGCTCAATTGCCCAGCGGAGTTGGCCGGTACCGAATTGATTGTTGCGACGATGCTGGTGACACCGGCCACGGTCGTTGCTGCATACGTAACACCAACTGGGTCACCGCCGGGTCCGTCCGAAAGCGCCAAGCTTTGCCAGCGCGCGCTGCCGGCGACATAACTCAAGCCGGTGTTGTTATAGGCTGGGCTTGCGTTGGCGGCACCGATCGTGTCGCGCAGGATGACATTGCTGGCCAGGTTATTGCCAATGTTGCTGTAGGCGAGCGTCACCACCAGGCCGGGTTGCGGTGACGGTCCGGAGGTCAGCGAGAATGACTTGGTCACGCTGACCACGGCATTGTTGGTGACCGTCACAATGTCCTGATTTAATTGCACCGGTACGCCACCCAAGCCGGATTGCGCAACAACCGTCACGCGATCTTGCTGGCCGATCGATGCCGAGGTCGGAATCTGCGCCACCACAATGAAGTTGAACGCTTGCCCGGGCGCAAGCAACGGCGTGCTGGTGATGGGCACGGTGCCGTCCGGTACCCCATCGCTGTTGGCGTCCGCAAACAGTTGTACCGAGGTAAATGCGTAACTGCCCGCGTAGGTGTCAATCAGCGACAGGCCGAAGGTATCGGCACCGTTACCGGTATTAGTCACCGTGTGCGGTAGAAGAACGCTGGCACCCGGTGCGCTAACTCTGGTTTGCGGACTGGTCAACTGAAACGCCGCTTGTTGAGCGACCACTGCGCTCACGATGTTCGAGTCGAGCAAGACGGCCAGTCCGGTCGCGGTGTCGGTGAACGTCGCGCGCGCGCGATTATTAATCTGCGTGCCAACTGCAGGTGCCGCCCAGGCCGTGGTCGACGCAAACCAGGCCAACAACGTGAACACCGCGAACAGCCAGATGCAGACGCCACCGCGCGCGACCTGCAGTGCCTTCAAGTTGAGGCTCATTGGTACCCAAGCTACGCGTGCTTGATCCTTACGGATCGATCCGCACTCCAAAGCTGATGACGGCAGACTGCGCCGGTGCCAGCGTGGTGATGGTCGCCTGGACGGTGCCCGAAGTACCAACGCCAGGCGCGGTCACCGTACCGAGGCTGCTTACGGCCGGTGCTGCGCCACCACCGGTGTGATAGGTGGTGCTGGCCGGCGTTGCATCGGACACCACCAGATTGGTGACATTGGCCGTACCCTCATTAGTTGCCGTCACTCGGTAGCGAATGCACGCGCCGGGTACCGCACCAGCGTTGATGCTGGATTGCGCGTAGGCGGTCTCCGGCGTACCGTCGCAATTGGCGTCAAGCGCTTGTTCCTTGACCAGACGAACCTCACCAGCAATGACCGTAGTGGTATCAGTCGCCGACACCGCCGCCGGCGCTGCAACGCTGTTGATCGCACCGGTGGTCGTGAAGGTCACCGTATCGATGTTGGCTGCACCGATCGGTGCGCTGGCCGGTGCCAGAACCTTGACAAATATTCGCGCTGATTCAGCAATATCGAGGCCGGCCGCGATCGAGGCACCACCGCTGCCACCAACCAGTTGCGCCAGGTCGGAAACAATCGGATCGGCTGCGTCGAGCACGCCGTCATTGTTCCGATCCCAGTAAACAATCGAACTCCATCCGGCGGTGGCACCGGACAGCACGTTGCCCAGTGCAACCAGCCCAGCGGTCACGCCCTCAGCAACGTTGCCGTTATTGGTAACGGTGTGCGAATAGACCACCGAGCCGCCCGGGAACACCTGACCGCTGTTGTTCGGCGAGAAGCTCAAACTGCGCAAGGTGTTGATCGTAACCGCATCGAATTTGCGGTCGCCGGCGCCAGTAGTGGGCGATAGTGCCCGGAAGAAAATACCGATGCCAGGTGCCGGTGCCGCCGGTGCATTCGCAGGTACTGAAACAAGCGCGCAGAAGGTCGCATTGGCACCGGCATTGATGACACCGGTATTGCTGACGATCGCACCCAGCGTCGCGCAATTCCCCGTGCCACCATCAGCACGAAAACTCACACTCCAGCCGGCAGGCAAAGCGATGCTCGCGAAGGTGTTGTCGGTACTGGCCGCCAGGTTGTAGGTGTCGGCCACCGCGCTGGTATTGTTGGCCTTCAAAATAAAGCTGGTGCTCGAGCCCGGATTGACCGCTTGGGTGGTCACCGCCGTGCCTTCCGGGCCAGGGCCGATACCGGCGGTATTGGCGGCACCGTTTCGCAAGTCCATCGTGCTCGAAGTCACTGCGCTCAGCGTGTCGGTGATGGCGTCGAACTTGCTGCTGTCGAGTCGCGACGTGGCGGTCTTAGACACTGCAAACGGACCACCGGTGGCGCCGGCCGGCAAGGTCGCTTTCAACACCACGTTATAGCCGCATCGAGCATTGCCCGCGTCTGCAACAAAACCATTGGCAGGGGTACAGGTCGCGCCGTTGACGGCGGGAACCAGGCCGGTGTCGGGCGTGCCGTTGCCGTTGGTATCGACCAGTGGTGTGACCCCGTCCGACTTGAACAACTGGAACGTGGTACCGGCCGGAAAACTGTTACCCGCCGAGCCTACGGTTGGTATGGTTATATCAAAACTGTCAGCACCGTTACCCCGGTTCCAGACATAGTTGTTGTACGAGATCGTCGCGCCCTGTGCGGCCGACGCAATGGCCGCAGGGTCGGTTACCGAGGCACTGTCAGTCGCCGAACCGTTGCCGTTCACAGCCGCCACCTGATTCACCGTAAAGGGTGCGGTGTTGGTCGGTGTACCGGTCGTGGTGGTGTTGGCCGCAGTACAACCGGTTGGCTGTTGGACCGCGCCGTCGTTGTAGCACAGGCGCGCCGTGTTGTTAATGACGCCCGGCGATTGACCGGCGATGACATCCACCTGGAAGCTCAAGGTACCGGATGCATTGGACGGAACCGAAGCAACCACGGCGCTCACCACCCCCGCAGCAGTGACGCCAAAGTCGTTGCTGATGCCGGCCGGATCGGCCGGCGCCGCACCATCAGTCAATGCCGTCGTACCGGAGCCACTCCAGCGTCCGCTGCCGGCTACATAGTTCATGCCACTGGGCACAATATCGCCCAGGATCATGTTGACCGCATTCGAGTTGCCGTTGTTGGTATAGGTCAAGGTGTAGGTGTACGGGCCGGTGCCCGGATTACCCGACGGCGAGCTGATCGACTTGGTGACGTTGACCACCGCGTTACCGGACACATTCACCGTGTCAATATTCGACTGCGTCGCGGCGGCATTGAACACACTGAGCGCATTCAGATTGAAGTTGGCTGACTGGCCGGTGGTGGCGCTGCCCGGCAGATTGCCGCTGACCACCACGCAGGCAGCACCGCCCGCTGTGATCGGACCGATTGAGGTAATCGGAGTCGCGTTATCGGCAATGCCATCACAGGTCGCGTCAACAAATACCGACAAACCGATCAAGTCAAAGTTATCGCCGCTGTTGTTGACGGCGGCCAGAGTGAAGCTATCGCTGCCATTACCTGTATTCGTCACAGTATGGGCGAAGGTAATCGGCGCACCGGGCGCTGCGGTCTTGGTCTGCGCGGCGGTCAGCGTAAATGCGCCGACCTGTTGCACCACCGTCGTCACCGTGTTGGAGGTTGCCGTTCGCGGCACGGCTGAGGCGTCGGTGTAGGTTGCTGCGGCCTGATTGCCGATGACGGTGCCGGCGGGCGGTGCCGCCGAGGCGACCGATACCGCGAATAAGCTGACGCCAAAGGCCAGCGACAGCAGACGACGCGGGTCGCGCGCAGATTCAATTAACCGGGAAGAAGGCTTCACTAGGTACTCCGAGGAGACTGACAGATAGGTATTCGGGAATGCGTTATTCGCGCTTGGCCGTAGCCGCGTCGATCACGGCCGGTGGCTTCGAGAGGGTCGGTGCACTCGGTGCTGAATCGACTTTGGCACGGGCCGCAAATTGCACCGACTTGCCGGCCTCCAGTTGACCAATTTGCCAACGCAAGGCGCGGTATTCGATGAGCGGCACATCTTCGATGATGTCGCGGCCATCGGCCTGCCTGACTCGGCGCTTAAGCGGCTGCACGTTGAACACTACGCCGTCGGTACTGGCCATATTGGCCCGCGGTTGATCGGAGAGTGCCATCAACTCAAGGCCTTGCGGGATCGGCAAGGTCACCACAAATTGACTCACCGGTACTTCGCCTTTGTTGGTGTAACGAACCTGGTACTCAAGGGTCTCGCCCGGTTTCACGTTCTCGACCGGTAACCGGCTTTCCTTGCCATCGGCGGAGCGAACCAGGCGAAACTGCTCCAACACGCCGTGCAACACGTCTTCGCCTTTTGCGTTGACTTGAAGCGACAGCAGGGCCAACGTTGCCGTGAACAAGAGAGCAACCGAAACCAGGCAGCCCCGGCGGTTTAAATGGATGAATTGCATGGTTTTCTCCGGGCTTTTCAGCGGACTGAATGGGTAAGTCGCTAGACTCTATTGAGGTAGTGCCGGTAACTAAAGGCCGTCGATCCAGTGCCAACGACCGTCCGGCGCAAATAGAAAACTTCTGACAACTTTTCAGGTCACCCGGTCAGTGCAGAGTGATCGGCGGTCAAAAAGCACCCGATTGGTGCCGATTGCGTTGCCCGCCCCTATTTGGCTCGAAGCTGCGTTTCTGTTGTAAATCAACCTAAAGTCACGATGACGCCGCAATTTGCGAGAATGCGGTGTTGAGTTCGCGGCAAATCGGCGGCAATTGACCGATCGATCACATTCACGACGCCGGAGGCGCGCAATGGCAGAAAAATTTGAACGGTGGCAAGGCACAGTTGCGGCCGATGAACTGGCGGTCTACGCAAAGGCCGGCTTCGGCCGCAAGATTGGCTTCGGCCAAAAAGCGGCCCTGCTCAATGTCGACACGACCTATATGTTCGTTGACCCGAGCTACGATCTGTGCGGGCGCAAGATGCCAGAACTCGAACAGGCACTGGGCGAATTGACCCAAGCGTTTCGACGCCTGCAATTGCCGATCTACTACAGCCGACGCGATAACCGCAGTCATCCGACCTATCGCGGCATCTGGAACCTGAAGCTCGGCACGGCCGATACCTTTCAGTACAAAAACGATCCGAAAGCCGATGATTGGCCGACCGTTTATGGTCCGCGTCCTGAAGATCGAATCATTCTGAAAAACAAGCCGTCACCGTTTTTCGCGACGCCTCTGGACGCCTTTCTGCGCTACGACGGCATCGATACCCTGGTCGTGGTGGGCGTTTCAACCAGTGGCTGCGTACGCGCAGCAGTCGGCGATGCGTTCTCACACAATTTCCGGGTCATTGTGGTCGAGGAGGCGTGCGCGGATCGCAGCCTGTCAGCACACCGTGCCAACCTGTTCGATATGGATATGAAATTCGCCGATGTCGAAAACCTCGAGTCGGTGTTGCTTGAACTGGATCGGCACTACGGATCAACCGTTGGCAAGTCGATCATGACCCTTGCCGGAGGCGAAGGAATTTCATGAGCCGCTTTATTCGAAACGATGTGCCGGCGCGACGCGCGGTATTGCGAATGATTGCCGTTGCCGGTGCTGTCACCCCCTTGAGTTGGCAAACTGAGGCGACAGCCCAGGACACATCTGCTTATCCGAGCAAACCGATTCGGATCATCGTTGGATTTACGCCGGGCGGTGCCACCGATCTGGTCGCGCGACTGATCGCGCAAAAGTTGCAGGAGGCGTTCGGACAGTCCGTGCTGGTTGAGAATCGGCCCGGTGCCGGCTCGAACCTGGCCGCCGAACAAGTTGCGCGAGCCAACCCCGACGGCTACACCTTGCTGTTGGCGACGATTGCCAACGCCACCAATATGTCGATGTACCAGAATCTGAATTACGACAGTCTGCGCGACTTCACACCGATCATTCAGTTGATGGCGGCACCCAGCGTACTGGTGGTCGGAACTGGCGTGCCGGCCAGCGACCTGAAAGAACTGATTGCGCTGGTCAAGGCCAAGCCCGGCCAGTTGACGTTTGCCTCGTCCGGCTCGGGTGGCTCACCGCACCTTGCCGGTGAAATGCTCAAGCTGCGCGCCGGCCTTGATCTGATTCATGTTCCGTACAAAGGGGCAGCTCCGGCAATGGCTGATGTCATTGGCGGCGTCGTGACGATGGGCTTTAAAACCGCCTTGAGTGCGATTCCGCAAATGCAGGCCGGCAAGGTGAAGCCGATTGCGGTGGCGTCGAACAAACGTCTGGCGCAAATCCCGAACGTACCGACCATGGCCGAGGCTGGCTTCCCGGACTTTGAGGTCAGTTCATGGAATGGTCTGTTCGCACCGATCAAGACGCCGCCCGAACTGATTGCAAAACTGAACCGCGAGTGCCAGAAGATTTTGGCGTTGCCCGACATTAAAGAGAAATTTTCGCTGCAGGCGGCTGACCCGATCGGCGGCTCGCCGGAACAGTTTCGTGACTACGTCCGCGTCGAAATCGAGCGCTGGGCCAAGGTCGTCAAGGCCTCGGGAGCGAAGGTCGAATGAAAATCGCGGTATTGGGCGGCGGTCACGGCTGCTACGCCGCAGCGGCCGATCTGACCGAACAAGGCCATGAAGTTCGGCTCTGGCGCCGCGACGGCGCGGCGCTGCAGGCGATTACCGAGCAAGGCGGCATCATGCTGATTGATGCTGGCGGCCGAAGGCTTATTAAACCGGCACTGGTCAGCGCCGAGATCGGTGTGGCGGTGCGTGATGCACAGCTTGTTTTGATTCCTGGTCCAGCCAACGCGCAGGAAGACATTGCCCGCGCGATGGCGCCGCATCTGAGTGATGGACAGGTGGTGTTCCTGCCGCCCGGCACCTTCGGTTCGTTGGTGATGGATCGCGTCGTGCGCGGTAGTGGCGGTGGCAGTGGCAGTGGCCACGAACGTGGCCGCACTAACCAAGTACAGGTCAGCTACGCCGAAACTGGCACCCTGCCCTATCTCGCGCGCAAACGTAACGCGGCAGAGGTCGCGATCACGATTCGCGCGGTGCGCCTGCCCACCGGCGTCTATCCCTTATCTCGCGCGGACTTTGCATTGTCGGTCATCCGACAGGCTTACCCGGCCGTGCAGGCCTGCGGCGACGCACTGTCCGGTGCACTAATGAACGCTGGCCCGATCATTCACCCGCCATTGATCTTGATGAACGCTGCGCCGCTCGAACACTTCGAGCGCTGGGATATTCACAACGAAGGCACACAAGCCTCGGTGCGCGCGGTCACCGATGCCCTGGATGCCGAGCGCATCAAAATACGCGAGGCGATGGGTTACGGCGCACCGCACTTCCCGCTGAGTGATCATTACAACAGTGATCGCTGGATGTACGGTGACGCACATCAGCGGCTGGTCGAGTCGGGCGACTGGCGAGAACATATCGAATTGCGTAGCCACCGCTACATGATTGAAGACACGGTGCTCGGATTGGCATTGCAGGCGTCGGTGGCGCGTTACGCGGGTGTCGATGCACCCTTGTCCCACGGCTTGCTGGCGATCGCCTCGGCCATCCTGGGCCAGGACTTGCGTCTTGGGCCGCGCAGCTTCGAAGCACTGGGCCTGAGCAAACTGTCGCCAGACCAATTGCGCGCGTCGCTGCAATGAACTCGGTGGCGCAACCATCAGGCAAGCAGAACCTGGACAACACCCGCATCGTTGCACTCGGTGCCGGTCGAATGGGTCGCGGCATCGCGATCGCGTTTGCTTACGCCGGCTATTCCGTAACGCTGCTTGACTTCAAGTCACGCGACCCGCAACAATGGGCGCAACTGTCGAACGAAGCGCATGCCGATATGCGCACGAGTCTCTTGATGCTCGCCGAACTGGGCGCGATGCCGGAGCATGCAGTCGCGGTCGTGATGGCGCGGATCAGCATCGTCGCCTACCGCCAAGCGGCGCAGGTTCTGAAGTGCGCTGACCTGGTGTTCGAAGGTGTGCCTGAAACCCTCGATGCAAAACGCGATACCTTCGCACGCCTGTGCCCGCTGATCGGTGAGTACACGATCATTGCTTCAACGACGTCAACCATTCTGGTCACCGATCTGGTGCCGATGGTCACGCACCCCGAGCGGCTGATCAACGCGCACTGGCTGAATCCAGCCTATGTCATTCCCTTGGTCGAGCTCAGCAAACATGACGGCACTTCAACAACCGTCATCGAAAAGCTGAAGACTCTGCTCGAGGCAATCGGCAAGGTCGCCGTAATCTGTGGTCCAGCGCCGGGCTACATCGTGCCACGCCTGCAGGCCTTGGTCATGAACGAAGCCGCCCGCATGGTTGAAGAAGGGGTGGCCAGCGCCGAAGACATCGACAAGGCCACACGCTTCGGCATGGGACTGCGTTTTGCAGCGCTCGGCGTGGTCGAGTTCATCGACTATGGCGGCAATGACATTCTGTTCCATGCCAGCCGATATTTATCGCAAGCCATCAGCACCGAACGATACACAGCGCCCGAGATTGTCCAGCGGCATATGCGCGAAGGGAAAAACGGCCTCAAGGATGGGCAGGGCTTCTACGACTACCGCAATCGCGATATTGCTGCCTACCGGCGCGATGTACTGAGCCGTACGCTGGACATGCTCAAACAAACCGGGAT
>JANORY010000021.1:0-1046 GCA_031415535.1 Burkholderiales bacterium
ACCAACCACCTCGACATCGAATCCATCCTCTGGCTGGAAAATTGGCTCTCGAATTCGACCGGCATCGTCGTCCTCATTTCGCACGACAAACGATTTTTGGACATCACGACCAACCGCACCCTCGAAATTGAACTCGGCAAAATTTTCGAATACAAAACCGGCTACACGAAGGCCATGGAAATGCGCGCCGAACGCCGCGAACTCCTCAAAAACGCCTTCGACAACCAGCAGTCGGTCATCGCCGACCGCCAGCGAACCATCAACCGGTTCATGGCGAAGGCCACCAAAACCTCGATGGCCCAGTCGATGCAAAAACAGCTCGACAAAATGGACGTGATTGAAATCGACGACGAAGACGTGGCTTCGATGAACATCCGTTTCCCGCCCGCCCCGCGAAGCGGCGAAGTGGTGGCCGAAGCCAAAAATTTGACGAAGCGATACGGCGCGGTGAAAGTGCTCGAACACGTTGATTTTCAACTACTTAGAGGTGAGCGCGTCTCGTTTGTCGGCCAAAATGGGCAGGGAAAAACGACGCTCGCCAAGCTCCTCACCGGCTCCGAAGGCACCACGGGCGGCACGGCAAACCTCGGTTTCAACGTCCATCTCGGCTATTATGCGCAGAACCAGGCCGAGACGCTCGACCCGAAATTGACCCTCCTCGAAACGATGGAAAAACACGCGCCACCCGAAATGCGAACCAAATTGCGGGCCTACCTCGGCGCGTTTTTGTTCAGCGGCGACGACCACGACAAAAAAGTCGTCGTCCTCAGCGGTGGCGAACGGGCGCGGCTGGCGATGGCTTGTATGCTGCTCCGGCCCATCAATTTCCTCGTCCTCGACGAGCCGACGAATCACCTCGACATGATTTCAAAAGAGGTGCTCAAACAGGCCGTCCAGGAATATGACGGCACGTTGCTCGTCGTCTCGCACGACCGTGATTTTCTGTCGGGACTGACCGAAAAAACCATCGAATTCCGCGACCACAAACTCCACGAATACCTCGGCGACGTGAATTATTTCCTCGAAAAACGGGAAGCCAACGACAT
>JANORY010000022.1:0-2324 GCA_031415535.1 Burkholderiales bacterium
GGCTACACGCCGCTGCAAATTGTCATCAAGCTGGTACGCTGCAACGGTCAGCCGGTCGCCAAGCTGTCCGATACGCCCGCCAAGAATATGTGCGACGATGAGGCATACCTGCAGTACCTGCGGCAGGTGTTCCAGATAAAACAACCTGTAAAGCGTGTATCTTGATCAGCCACAGCAAGCCGCGTTTATTGATCACCCGAAAGGTCTTCCCGGAGGTGCTGCTTGCCTTGGCACCGCACTTTGAGATTGTTGACAATGAAACCGATGAGGAATGGACAAAAGGTCATCTAAAAGCTCGAATCGCCGATTGTGATGCGCTGCTGTTGTCCGCGTCAGATCAGATCGACAGCGAAATCCTGCAATCGGCTGCTCGACTCAAGATCATATCTACCGCGTCTGTTGGTTTTAACCAGATAGATGTCGCGCATTGTAGGAACCGAGGTATCCCGGTAACCAACACCCCCGATGTGTTGACAGAGACGACCGCCGATATGGCATGGGCACTTTTGTTGGCGGCGTCAAGGCGAGTTTGTGAGTCTGACCAATGGCTGCGCTCGGGTCAATGGCGTCGATGGGCGTTCGACCAGTTTCTGGGTCAGGCCGTCTATGGTTCGACGATCGGCATCATTGGAATGGGACGAATCGGGTCTGCAGTTGCGCGGCGTGCGCGTGGCTTTTCGATGAAGGTGATTTACTCGAACAGGACTCGTGCCATCAATGAACTGGAACTCGGTGCTGCCTGGGTTGAAAAGGACGATCTGCTGCGGCGCGCGGATCATGTGGTTTTGGTGATCCCGTATTCAACGCAAACCCACCACTTGATTGGTGTGCGCGAATTGGCGTTGATGAAACCAACGGCGGTGCTCGTGAACATTGCCCGCGGCGGTATTGTCGATGATCGAGCGCTCGCTGCGGCGCTGAAAGCGGGCAAATTGGCCGGGGCCGGACTGGATGTTTATGAGAATGAACCAGCGCTTGCGCCGGAACTGCTCGAATTGTCAAACCTTGCCCTGACACCCCATATCGGAAGTGCTACTCGGCAAACCCGTGTCGCCATGGCCCTGCTGGCGGCTCGCAATCTGATCGCTTGGGCGAAAAGCGAGCCGCTGTTGACTCAAGTGTAGAAAAGCAGCAGGTAGCCTAACAGCAGCACCATAACCCAAAGTGCCATGTTGCGGGTCGCGCGCGGGCGCAACCACCAGCCACTTCCGCCGCCAACCTTGCTCACACCGACTAGAAAAATGGAACCGGCCTGCCGCAAGACCCTAGTCATTTGCAACTGGGTCGCTGCAATCGCCGTTCCGAGCGCCCGCGATAGAGCCGACAGTGGTTTGCGCCAAAACCAGTCAATGTCCAACGTAATCGTCAGGGTACGTTTTAGGTAGGGCAGCATCACAAAAAACGCCAGTCCCGAAAACAGCAGTAACTGTAATTGAGCTAATACATGAGCCCATGTGTAGGGCTCATATTCAACCGAGTAAGGCAAGAGCGAATACAAGGCTGAAGGCCATACTCCGAGCGCGATGCAAAGGAACGCGAACACGATCATTGCCCAGCGCATGCTGGTCGGCGGTTCGGTTGGACGTAAACCGGAGTCCTTCTGGAAAAAGACAAACCAGGGAAATTTGATTCCGGCGTGAAGGAATACCCCGGCGGATGCTGCTGTGAGTAACAGCCATACGGTCAGCAAGTGTGTGTCAGCGGCCGCCTGCGAGATCATTGACTTCGACACGAAGCCGGAGGTCAAGGGAAACGACGAGATCGCGAGTGCGCCGATGCTGCCGCACAGCGTCGTGAGCGGCATGCTGTGGAACAGACCGCCCAGTTCGGAACACTTGCGTTTGCCGGTCATCAACAACACTGAGCCAGCGGACATCAGGAGCAAAGCCTTGTAGATGATGTGCGTAAACGCATGTGCAGCAGCACCGTTGATTGCCATTTCGGTACCGATGCCGATACCGGCGATCATGAACCCAACCTGATTGACAATCGAGTACGCCAGAATACGTCGCATGTCGTTTTCCAGTAGCGCATAGACGATACCGTAGAAGACCATGAACAAGCCGACCCAGATCAGCAGCTCCGTACCCGAGAAACCTCGAATTAGCACATAGACGGCCGCCTTCGTGGTGAAGGCCGAGAGAAAAACGGTGCCACTCCAGGAGGCTTCAGGATACGCATCGGGTAGCCAGGCGGACAGGGGCGGGGCGCCCGCATTGATCAAAAAGCCGGCCAGGATCAGCCACTGCGCGGGCGATTCGAGCGCCAGTCGATTAAATGCCACCTGACCGGTTTGAGCGACGTGCCCCGCAATTCCGGCAAAC
>JANORY010000023.1:0-1579 GCA_031415535.1 Burkholderiales bacterium
TCCAGCAACTTCGCCAGGTCGAGGTTGGCTATCGCAGCACGGTCAAGAATAAGGTGCTCAAAGAGTCGCTGATGCTGACGCTCGACCAAAGTATTGTCGACATGCAAATGGCAGTGCAATATCGTTTGTCCGATCCCGTGGCCTTTCTCTTTAACAACAACCCGGGGCCGTCGCCCGAAGAGCTGATTCGTCAGGCCGCCGAGACCGCGATGCGCGAGGTGGTCGGTCGCCGTGGCGTTGACCAGGTTTTGTACGAAGAAAAAGAAGCGGTTGCTAAGGAAGCTCAAAAGCAGATGCAGGCGATCACCGATCTGTACAAGGCCGGCATCATGGTCATCGACGTCACCATCCAGCAGGCGCAACCGCCAGAGCAGGTACAGGCGGCCTTTGAAGATGCTAACAAGGCGGCGCAAGATCGCGAGCGTTCGATCAATGAAGGCCGTGCTTATGCCAACGACGTGATCCCGAAGGCGCGTGGTGCCGCCGCTCGTCTGGGACAAGAGGCCGAGGGGCACAAGCAGCGGGTAATCGCCACGGCATCAGGCGACGCCAGTCGCTTCAAACAAGTCGCCGTCGAGTACGCCAAGGCACCACAAGTGACACGGGACCGTTTGTACATTGACACCATGCAGCAGGTCTTTGCCAACACCACCAAAGTTTATGTTGACTCCAAATCCAGCGGAAATCTGCTGAATTTGCCGCTCGATCGGCTGTCGGCAATTGCCAGTTCCGAGGCGGCACGAGTGGCGGCTGCGGCGGCACCAGAGCGTCCCGCCGAATCGGCGCCTACCGAAGCGGCGCGTCCGCGTGACGCCGTACGCAGCCGCGAGCGCGAGCCAGCGCGTTGAGCGCCGGCGTGCATTGAGCTTGAAAGACTGAATTATGCAAAGACTTGTTCCGATTGTTTTGCTGATCATCGCGCTCGGCGCGATCGCGGCCTCCTGCTTGTTTGTCGTCGACCAGCGCCAGTTCGCGGTGGTGTTTGCCTTGGGTGAAATCAAGCAGGTGATCGACAAGCCCGGGCTTTACTTCAAGATGCCGCCACCCTTTCAAAACGTGCAGTATTTCGATAAACGCATACTGACGATTGATACCGCTGATGTCGATCGGTTTATTACGTCCGAGAAGCTGAACGTCCAGATTGACACCTATGTGAAGTGGCGCATTGTCGACCCGAAAGCGTTCATTCGCTCGGTGAATGGAAGCGAAACGGTCGCGGCCGATCGTATTTCGCGTAGCCTGCGCGATATTCTGAACAACGAAATTGCCAAGCGTACGGTGGCCGATGTCATTTCGGGTCAGCGCGCGACCATTATTGACTCGTTGCGCAGCAAAGTGAGCGAAGACGCTAAGCAGATCGGCGCTGAAGTGGTCGACGTGCGTTTAAAGCGGGTTGATTTTGCGTCCGAGGTGCAAGACCGAGTGTTCGATCGAATGCAATCCGAGCGCAAGCGGGTTGCCAACGAGCGGCGTGCAACGGGTTCGGCCGAATCTGAGAAAATCCGCGCCGATGCCGATCGGCAACGCGAGGTGATCGTTGCCGAGGCTTATCGCGACGCACAGAAGGTCAAGGGCGATG
>JANORY010000024.1:0-26439 GCA_031415535.1 Burkholderiales bacterium
GCCGCCGAGTTGGGCCTGGGCTACGAGGCTGTGCGTGCGCTGAATCCGGCAGTGGTCTATGCGTCGGTGTCGGGCTTCGGCCAGGACGGTCCAAAAGGGCACAAGCCGGGCTACAACGGCGTGGCGCTGGGCATGAGCGGCATCAGCGCAATCACCGGTGTGCCGGGTGGCCCGCCGTTGCGACCGGGTGGCTCTTTGGCCGACGCCGCCAGCTCCTACATGGCCTTCGCGATGGTCAACGCAGCCCTCGTCCATCGTTTTCGGACCGGTCAGGGTCAACATGTCGACGTCAATCTATTGTCTTCGGCGCTGGGTCTCTTGCCCGACCCGGCCGCTAACTACCTGACGGGTGGCGTGGTGCCGGCGCGCTCGGGCAACCGCAATGCGGTGGTCTGCCCTGCTGAGGTGTTCGAGACCAAGGACGGCCTTATCAGCATCACCTTGCTCAATCCAGCGCAATGGGGGCGCTTTTGCGACGCACTCGGCGACTCGCCGCTCGGCACGGACCCCGGATTCGCCTCCAATGCCGACCGCCTCGCGAATCACGCTGCGTTCCGCACACGGGTCGACCCGTTCTTCCGCTCGCGCCCGACCGAGGAGTGGGTCGAGCGCTTCGAAGCCGCCTCGATCGCGGCCGGCCCGGTCTATGAGTTTGCGCAAGTGTTCGAGGACGACCAGGTCAAACACCTGGGCCTCATCGTCGAGGTCGATCAGCCGGGCATCGGGCCGATGCGCGAGCTGGGCTTTCCGGCGCGCGCCTCGCGCTGGCAGGCAACCGTGCGCCGGCCGGCGCCGGCCATCGGCGAGCATACGATTGAGGTGCTGCGCGAAGCGGGCGTGACCGAGGCGCGCATTCAGCAGGCGCTGAAGGATGGGGTGCTGCAGGCATGATGAGTCCAAGCGGCCTTGCGCAACGAGCAGCCGTGTCGCGGCGCCGGGCGTTGGCCGCCTTGGGGTCCTTGGGCACAGCCGCCGCTCTGGGTCGTGCGCACGCCCATTCCGGACCCTGGCCGAGCCGGCCGGTGACGATCATCTCGCCTTACAACCCGGGCGGCACCAACGACGTGCCGGCGCGCCTCTACGCCGAGGGCTTCGAGCGCCTGCTTGGTCAGCGCTTCATCGTGCGCAACCAGCCCGGCGCGGCCGCGATTCTCGGTTCGCGTGCGGTCATGTCGGCGCCGGCCGACGGCTACACCTTGTTGTCGACCAACATCGGCGGCATGGCTGTGCAGTCGGCGGCGCGCAATCCGTCGCCCTATCATCCGCTGCGCAATTTCACGCCGATCGTGAAGCTCGCCGACTCGGTGAACTTCGTGGGCGTGAACGCAGAGTTGCCGGTCAACAATGTTATTGAGCTGATTGCACTGGCGAAGCGGCAACCGGGCAAGCTTAACTTCAGTTCAGCCGGCGTCGGATCTTACGGCCACCTGATGGGCGAGCTGTTCAAGATGCTCACCGAAACCGACATCGTGCATGTGTCGGGCAAGGGCAGTGCGGACGCTGTGCTTGAGATGAAATCCGGTCGTATTCAGCTCATGTTCGACCCGATCGTGCTGCCGCAATCGAGCGACGGCCGCATCAAGGTGCTGGCCGTGTTCAGCGAGCAGCGACTGGTTCAGCAACCGAACATACCGACGCTGCGCGAGGCGGGCGTACCGGACATGCCGCTGGACGCCTGGTTCGGTCTGTTCGGCCCGGCAGGACTGCCCGACGAAGTGGTAGTGCGACTCGAGAGCGCCGCGCGCAGCATTGCTGCCGAGCCGGAAGTTCGCAGCAAGTTTCAGAACCTTGGGCTGTCGCCGATCATGGCCGGTGCCGGCGAGTTTCGTACGCGAATCGAAGGCAGCATGAAGTGGATCAGCGATACCGTGACACGGGCAAAGATATCGCTGGAGTAACGCGAGACTTGGCGATCGCCTTGGAACAGGAGAGCAGGCTTGGCTTGATCTCGATCTAGACGGGATCAGAGGCACCTAAATTCGCTTGGTCCTGGCCGAAAGAACCTTGCCGCCGCTGATCTTCGTGCCCGTACACCGCCCCAACCATGAGCAGAAATGTTTGACGTTGGCGAAGTGGCTCGGATCGAGACCGATCTCAGACCGTATCGTTATCACCGGCACCAAACCTAACCCGTTGATTCGAGTCAGATCCACGACGGCCCACTTGGCCATGCTCTGGCGGGCGTCGAACTGGTTGTTAGGGGAAACCCTTATTGCACTCTGAATTCAGAATTCTAAACTAGCTCGTGTGCTCGTCGTTGCCAAAGGGCGGTGTGGTGATGGTCCTTAATTTTCCGAAATAAGCGTATGGACAGCCTACTACTCGATCGTACTGTCATCGTCACCGGTGCTGCCACCGGTATTGGCCAGGCCTTTGCCGTTGGCTGCGCCGTTGCGGGTGCCAACGTTGTTGTCGCCGACATGAACCTGGCCGACGAAACGCTGGCCGCGATCGAGCGGGTCGGCGGCGAGGCGCTCGCGGTTCAGACAGACGTGAGCGACGACGTCTCCGTTCGGCGGATGACCGAGCAAGCTGTGGCGCGCTTCGGCCGCATCGACGGGTTAGTCAACAACGCAGCCTATTTCCGCGAGGTCAAGCTGACCGAGTTCGAGCAGCTCGACCCTGCGCAGTGGGACCGTATCTTCGCCGTCAACGTGAAGGGCGTGTGGCAGTGCTGCAAGGCGGTGCTACCGGCGATGCGCGCGCAGGGCAGTGGCAGCATTGTCAATATCGCCTCGGTAGTGGCGGTGGCCGGACAGCCTGGCTATCTGCACTACGTGGCCAGCAAGGGCGCAGTGCTGGCAATGACCAAAGGGCTGGCTAAAGAGGTCGGTAAGGTCGGGGTTCGCGTTAACGTCATTGCACCGGGCTTCGTCATCACCGACGCGACCAGGAACCGCCCAATCGAATGGCAGCAATCTTTCCTGAAGTCGCGCGCACTGCAGCGCGAACAGAAGCCCGACGATCTGGTCGGCACCGTGCTGTACCTGCTGTCGGACCTGTCGGGCTTCGTCTCAGGCCAGACCATCGTCGTCGATGGTGGGCACATCATGTACTAACGTAAACCCAGGAGTCCTCTCTTGCCGCAGCTCATCCTCCACCACTACCCACTGTCCACTTTCTCGGAGAAGGTACGCGTCGCGCTCGGCCTCAAAGACCTGACCTGGCGCTCGGTCGACATAGCGCCTGCGCCGCCGCGCCCGCTACTTAGCGCCCTGACTGGCGGTTACCGGCGTGTGCCGGTGTTGCAGATCGGTGCCGACATCTATTGCGACACCAATATCATCCTGCCCGCGCTCGAGCGCCTGCATCCCTCGCCGACGGTCGCAAGTTCATCTTCGGCGATGCGCCGAGTGCCGCCGACCTCGCCTGCTACCAGACGATCTTCCTGCTGCGCAAGAACTGCCCGCCCGAGGTCGACGCGCTGGTCGGCCTTGTCTCGCTGGTGCCCTGGTACGAACGTATGCTCGCAATCGGCCATGGTCGCATCGAACCGATGAGCGCCGAAGACGCCTTCGCTGCGGCACGTGACGCGAGCCCGGCACCGGTGACGCATCTGCGTCCCGACGGCGACCCGATCGGGCTGCGCGCCGGCGCGGCAGTGACGGTGACGCCGGACGACAACGCGCGCGTGCCGGTCAGTGGCACGCTCGTCGCGGCGAGCGACAGCGAGATCGTGATCCACCGCAAGGACGCGCAGGCGGGCGACTTGCACCTGCACTTCCCCCGGCTCGGCTTTGACGTCGTGCCGACCTGACCCGCGACGGCGCACCACCATGCAACTGCTCGCCAACACCACTTCACCTTACGCACGCATCGCGCGCATTGCGCTGATCGAAAAGGGTATTAACGTCGAGCCAACGCTGGTCGATCCGTGGGCCGACGATGCGCGGCTGCGTGCCGCCAACGCCGCCACGCGAGTGCCGACCTTGATCCTCGACGACGGCACGCCGCTCACCGAGAGCCTCTTGATCGTGCAGTGGTTGGAGCAGACGCGCCCGCCGCCGGTGCACCCGAACCTGCTCGGCAAGGACGCGACCGGGGTGCTGTCGCGTGCCGGCATCGCGCTCGGCGTCATCGACGCGGCGGTGCACACGATCATCATTCGCAAAGTGACCGCGCCGGTGCTGTTCGACGACACGCCGGTCGGCCTGCGCCGCCGCCGCACCATGGCCGAAGGAATGGCGCGACTGGAAGCGATCAGCGCGCGCACGCCGCTCGGTGGCAACGACGATGACGCTCCGACCCTGGACGCAATCTGCGCCGTGGTTGCGCTCGACTACCTGCGCTTTCGCTTCGCAGATGCGCCTTGGCTGCTGCCGCTGCCGACCCTCGATGCACTGTCCACGACGCTGCGCCGACGCGCGTCGTTTGAACAGACCTTGCCGCACTAATGACGACTCAATAATTGACGATTCAATCGGAGCCGAACCCCATGGCGAAAGTCCTGTACGTAGAAGCCTCTCCGCGCAAGCAGCGCTCGGCATTGAAGGTCGCGAGCGCAGCGCCGAGCAGAAGGCAGTGTGGCGTGCCTTCGAGCAACTCGCGCAACCGTTTCGCGAGGCCGACAAGATCGTCTTCTCGGTGCCGATGTGGAACTGGGGCATCCCGTACAAGCTCAAGCACCTGATCGACGCGATTTCGATGAAGGATATATTGTTCACCTTTGACGAGCGCGGGCTGATCGGCCTGCTCACCAACAAGAAGGCGCTGCTGATCCTCGCCAAGGGCATCGACTACACGCCAGACTCCGCCACGCGAGACTGGGACATGCAGACACCTTACCTAAAGGTGTGGCTCGAGTCGAACGGCATTACCGACATCACGATTATCCCGGTCGAGAAGAATCTCTACGGCCCCCAGGTCGATCGCGAATCACGCGACGCGGCCAAGGAACAGGCCGTGGCGCTGGCACGCAGCTTCTGAGGTGAGCAGCCCCATCCTGACATGCAATTGCCGCGGTTCGCCGTCGCCGCCATAACAAGGTCGGCATCGCGCGCGCTCGGATGTCAGAAAAACGCTATCGTGCGGATCTCGATACTCTCGCGCCGCGCCGCATCGGTCGGTGTGTCGGGGTGCTCGAATGCGCTGTGCCCGAGAAAACGTGCGCGACCATCGGTCGCCGAGTCGTAGGTCTTCAGGAGCGCTACCTGCTCGGGCACCATGCCCGGGAAGTACCACCAATGGTGCTGAGGCGCATGGCGCATGACGTAGATCTCGCCGGTGCGCTCGCGGTAGTTCATCTTCAGTGTCAGGAAGTCTTCGGCCTGAGTGGATGTGACATCGCACATCGCCAGCGGCTTTTCTTCCACCGGCCGGTGCAACGGCTTCCAGAAGTTGTAGAAGGCAACGCGGCGTTTCAGCACATCGTCGGCTTCGACGCCGAGTAACTGGCGCACGCGCAGGGGCCCGGAAAGTGGTGTGTAGTCGCAATGCACCAGCATGACCGGCGCGCGTTGTGTCGTGGTGTGTTCGGCCGTCTGCTGCGCCGCATTGGCCTTGCTGCGGATGGTGTGGTCGAAGACGATCACGCGCCGTGCGCCGACTGAGTGTTTCACGAACGCCACCACCTCCTCGTAGAAGCCTGTGCGGATCGCCTCGTCGTCCTCCCAGCGATTGAAGCCCGACTGAATTTCGCGCAGCGCGAAGCCTTCGGTATCGAGCGAGAACGAAGCGGCGCGCGCGCGGCCATCATGCACGATCATCTCGTGCGTATCGTCACCCGGTGGGCGCGCCGCAGTCCCCGGTGGCGGGTCGTAGAAATATATCTCGGGCTGAATGCCGCTGTCGCTGGTGTAGTTGAAGCTGGCGTGGGTGTTGTGGTTCATGGTGCTGTCGCTCACTTGCGGTTCATTTGTGATTCATTTGTGATTCATTCACGGTCCAGACCGTCGGAGGCGGAATAGCCGCCGTCCACCGTGAGGCAACTGCCGGTGACGAAGCCTGAGGCCTCGGAGGCGAGGTACACGCAAGCACCGACCAGCTCCTGCGCGCCGCCCCAGCGGCCGATCGGCGTGCGCCGCATCACGGCCTGCTCGAAGGGCGTGCCGCGGGCACCGTCGTTCATCTCGGTGAAGATCCAGCCCGGTGCGATTGCGTTGACGCGAATGCCCATCGGCGCGAGTTCGATCGCATTCACGCGCGTCAGGCCGATCAGCCCGTGCTTGGCGGCGACATAGGAGATCAGCAGTCCGCGGCTGGCCGCCGTCAGGCCATAGACAGACGCGATGTTGATGATACGACCGCTGCCTTGCCGTTGCATCGCGCGCGCGGCGTGCTTGGTGCACAGCATCGGTCCGGAGAGATCGGTGGCGAGCACGCGGTTCCATTCTTCGAGCGATTGTTCGAGCACCGAAGAGGCCTTCGCCGCGCCGGCGTTGTTCACCAGCACATCGAGCCGGCCGTAGCGCTCGACGACTGCGGCCACGGTGCGCTCAATCGTCGCTTCGTCGGTGACGTCCATCTCGAAAGCCGCATGCCCAGCACCGAGCTGAGCCAAGGCCTCGGCGTTGCGCGCGGCACGGCGCGCTGCCACCACTACCGTGGCCCCCGCATCGCGCAGGCCGAGCGCCAGCGCCAGGCCAATGCCGCTGTTGCCGCCGGTGACCAGGGCTACCTGATCACGCAGATCGAACAGGTTCGCGCTCATGCCGCTGAGCTACTGCGCCCTGCGCAAGCCGACGCTTCGGCACGCGCCCACTGCGGCGGCCGGACCCCTCTCATTTCGGCTTGTGCATTGTGAAGCATTCAATTATCTGAAGCCCGGCGAGCACCTTGCGGCAGTTCACCGTGATCGGGTCGGCATAGATCTGCATGGGTTGTCTTGATCGAATGATGATTGCACGATACGTTATGTTACGGATTGCTGTAGCGCGACGCAACTGCTTGAATGCGAACCGCTTGAATGCGAACCGATTGTTCTGGCTAGGCATGCCGGCGTGATCGCATGGCGGTCGAACTCGGCGTGAGCGAGCCGCTTGGTGAGGGCACTGAACTCGTCGACCTCGCTTTGCAACTCAAGTGTGGAAACAGTCCTTTAAATCCGTGTGCACTGATCGTTCTTTCGGTGATGACTCGGTGGACAGGTGCGTTAGGGCAACCACGGATTGATCAGGTGGTCAAAGGTCCGATGACAGCCAGCGAGGTTCAGGATTTGATGCTGTCCTTGAGAATTCACCGCGACGTAACAAGCTGCCACACGGCGAGCTTAGAGTTACCGAGCCTCATCGTCGATCGCAGCCTGGATTTGCCGGTACAACTTATCGCGTCGCGCGCCCAAGCCGTCAGGCTCGTTCGCCTTGTGCCAGTTGCCGTTGGTGGCGATCACCAGCTTTCGTTTGGGATCGATAAAGATACCTTGGCCAAAAATGCCCTGGGCGGCGTAACTGCCGTCGTCGTACGTCCACCATTGGAAACCATAGCCTTTGCCAGGCACGCCGATATCGGCCTGCCTGGTGGTTGCCTTGGCGATCCAGCCATCGGGCACTACGGGCTTGCCATTGACAATGCCGCCGGCCAGCATGAACAGGCCGAAGCGCGCGAAATCGCGCGTAGCGGCCGATACACAGCAGCCACTGATCTCGTGTCCGCTCGAACCCAGGATCCAGGTGGCTTTTTGCTCCATGCCGAATGGTGCCCAGATTTTTTCAGACAAGTACTGCGAAATGGTTTTTCCCGTTGCGGAACTGATCAGCACGCCGATCAGATTCGTTTCCCCAGTGCTGTAGTGCCACCGAGTGCCGGGCGGCGCAGCACGCTTGAGCTCGCGCATATAGCCGACGGTGACATCCTTCCCTGCCTGCGCCTTGTGCTCATTAAATTTGGCGACATCGGAAGTCGGGCTGAAGTAGTCTTCGTCCCATTGCACGCCGGAGGTCATGGTGAGCAGTTGCGTAACGCTGACTTGTTCATAAACTGAACCCTTCAAGTCCGCAATGTAGTCAGACACCTTGTCGTCCAGACTTTTGATATGACCGTCTTTGATCGCCGCGCCGACCATCGTCGAGGTCAGGGATTTGGCCACCGAGAAGCTCGTCCAGCGGCCGTTGGCGTCAAAAGCGAGGCCGTAGCGGTCCTCGCGAATCTTGCCGTCGTGAAGAATAACGAGGCCGGCGGTGCCCTGGTCTTTCATGTACGCCGCAAAATCAACGCCGGCGCTCAGAGGCTTGCCTGCAGGCAGCCCCAGCACCTTGGGACCGGCGGCGATGTCGCGTGACTTGGCGAGAAAACCGAGCCGATCCATGGCCCGAAAGGCCGCGTTACGGGTGTCGGAACTCCAAAACAAAACGCTTCGATTGGTCGGCAAGTTGGCGATCAGACCACGGGTTTCCTTGTCGGCAGTTGCATAAAGGCCCGCCGCGCCCAGGACCAAGGCAGCAATGATTAAGGCGAAAATGTAGGCGATCCGCTTTTTCACTAAACTGGCTCCCGCCGGGTCGGCATTTGTGATACTTCGAATGCGCGTGTACGTCTCACACTTGCTGCAACGCCTGCTCTAAATCAGCGATCAGATCGTCGGCGTACTCGATGCCGATCGAGATGCGGATCAGCGCATCGGTGACACCGAGCGCATCGCGCGACGCCTTGGGCACGCCCGAATGCGTGGTCGAGGCCGGATGCGAAATCAAGGTCTCAGTGCCGCCCAGGCTCACGGCAAGTTTCATGACCTGCAGCGCATCGAGCAGCCGGAACGCTTCAGCTTCGCCGCCCTTGACCGCGAACGAGAAAGTCGAGCCGGCGCTGCCGCACTGGCGCTGCATAAGTTCGTACATCGCGTGGCCTTGCTCGATGAAACCCAGGTAGTTGACCTGCGCGATCTTCGAATGCCCAGCCAGGTAGCGCGCGACCTTGCCGGCATTGTCGGTGGCGGCGCGCATGCGCAGCGCCAGCGTTTCCATTGAGCGCATGATCATCCAGGCTGTGTTCGGATCGAGCTGCGTGCCCAGCGCACTGCGCAGTTGCCGGATCGGCTTGAGCATCGCGCTCGAACCGATGACCCCGCCTGCGACCAGGTCGGAATGACCGCCGACGTACTTCGTTAGCGAATACATGACGACGTCGGCACCATGC
This sequence comes from Burkholderiales bacterium, assembly GCA_031415535.1. Taxonomy (GTDB): domain Bacteria; phylum Pseudomonadota; class Gammaproteobacteria; order Burkholderiales; family Burkholderiaceae_E; genus JANLTP01. The sequence goes on from JANORY010000024.1 coordinate 9,070, forward strand.
TCGAGCGGCCGTTGATAGACTGGCCCGAGAAAGGTGTTGTCGACCGTGAGCGGCGGGCGCGGCCCGTCCTGCTGGGTCGCGACCCATTCAGCGACCTCACGCCAGAGCGCAATGTCGACCAGGCTGTTGGTCGGATTGGCGGGTGTCTCGGTGACCATCAGAGCCAGCCGCCCGCCGTGCTGACGCGCCAGCGCAAGGCCGCGCTGTGCCGCCTGCATCACGGCATCGCGATCGATGCCGCTGGCCGCCGCAACCGAACGCACACCGTAATTCGGCATGGTTCGATCGATCAGCGTTTCCGTGCCACCGTAGAGCGGCTGGCTGGTAAGCACGACGTCACCGGGGCGCACAAAGGCCCACAGGGTCGTCGAGATCGCCGACATGCCACTGGAAAAAACGCAAGCCGCGTCACCGCCTTCCCACAGTGCGAGCCGGTCTTCGAGCACTTCTAGATTCGGATTGTTAAAGCGCGAATACACCAGCCCGGCGCCGGTCCCAGCGGGCGGTTCGCGCCGGCCGGCGGTGTAATCGAAGAAGTCCTTGCCTTCCTGCGCAGTGCGAAACACAAAGGTAGAGGTCAGGAAGATTGGCGGCTTCAACGAGCCCTCCGACAGCGTCGGGTCGTAGCCGTAGCCCATCATCTGTGTCTCGGGTGCCAGGATTCGCGTGCCGACACGGCGCTTATGGTAGTTCGCGTACGCCATGATCATTGCTCCTGATTCGTGTGGCCAGGTTCGAAATCTACGTTGAGGACTTGGCGCGGGCAAGATATTTCTGCAGGAGCTCGCTCGCGAGCGGCGGTATTCGCGCTTGAAGGCCCAAGGGGGTGAGGATGCTCTCGATCACGGGCATCTGCAGGATTGTCGTGATGATTTTCAACTCGCACGACGCAGTTCGGGCAGTGCTCAAGATTGAGATTAACGCGCATGCAGAGGATCGCGCGAAACTACTTGCCGAGCGTCACATCGCCCCAAAATCCGAAACGATTCGCGACTGCCTGCATCGACGAGTGGGGTGCCTCGTAGCTCCAGGCCGCACGCGCATGTCGCCGGCCGTCAACGATCACGTCGTAGAACTGTACGCCATGGGGACAAGCGTGATCATCCTCGGTCTTCGGCGCTTTTTCCAAACTGCCGAGCTGCACAGTCTCGAGAGGGAAGTACACGTAGCCGTCAAACTCGACGATGTCATCGCTCTCAGCAACTAAGTAATCGTCCAATATCGCTTTCATGTATTTCTGCTGTGCTTGCCCCGATGAGACAGGCGAAAGCGTATTACGTTGCGCGCCAGAAATCAAGCGAATTTGGTTGCCCGAATCGCAAGAGACGAACTCCTGGCATTCGCTCGCGCGCCTCCAAATGACAACTCATTCAGGCGCATCGCCGGGAGCCGTTGGCTGGCATGACAGCGGTTTTAAGGTCGCGCCGCATCAGCGGCGACCGAGCGACAGCGCGGCCGCACGCCCGGCGAGCATCAACATCGGCTGTCCGGTCAATCGAAGCAGATGCCAGGTGCCGCCGCGAGCGGGCGCATGGTCGTTGGCGCGCTGGAGCGCACTGACAACTGTTGGGCCTGCTGGCGCACCATCAACTGGCCGGCCAAGGCATTGGACGCGCCGCCGACTCCGATCCGAAAGTCGGTCGCGTCGATAACCCAGGCGTTCTGCTGATCGTCGAAGTACGCGAACGCGCGTGGATTCAAGGCAATGGTGACGCGCTTGCGTTGGCCGGGCGCAAGCGACACCTTCGTAAAGCCCTTCAGTTCCTTAGCCGGGCGCGCGACTGGTGGGTTGTCCTGGCCGACGTAGACCTGTGCGATCTCGGCGCCGGCGACAGCGCCGATGTTTTTGATGTTGAAGCTGACCAGTACCATCTGGTTGGCGCAGCGCATCGGTCGCGTCGCCACCGCAAAGTCCGAATACTCGAACCTTGTGTAAGACAAGCCATACCCGAATGAGAACAACGGCAGCCGGCCGCTGCGCTCATAGCCCTTGTAGCCGATGAACGCACCTTCGCTGTATTTGATCTCGGCTGCGCCGTTATCGTTCAGTCGCGGTGGAAAACTTGCGAACGCCGGGTTGTCCTCAATACGAGCATCTAAAGTGATCGGCAGTTTCCCCGATGGGTTCACCTTGCCGAACAGCACATCGGCGATGGCTTGGCCGCCGACTTGCCCTGGGTACCACGCGTAGAGCAGGGCGCCGACCTGGTCGGCGAAATCGTTCAGCGCGACGCCGCCGCCGGCATGAATCAGTGCGATCGTGCGTGGATTGGCCGCTGCGACATTGGCGATCATCGTCGCCTGGAATTCGGGCATCACAAACGGCCGGTCGAAGCCTTCGCCTTCGTACTCGGCACCGAGTCCGGCCGCGATTACGACCGCGTCATAATTGCTGAGTTCGGGCGTTGGCTGCAGTGCCGCCCAGCTCAATTGCACACCGTTGAATGCGCCGAGCGACGTGCCATAGCCGGGTTTGCGCGCATACTGCACCTGAACCGGCACCGGCACACCGGCGGACAGCGTCACGCGGCCTGACACCGGGATCGTCGGCGGAATGCCGGTAACGATCGGCAGTCCGTCGCCATTGCTGGCGATTTCAGCGCCGTTCACCAGTATGCGTACCGCGCCATCGGCGCGCACTTTGAGCACCTGCTCGCCGCTGACCTGAGCGACGATCTGGCCGGTCCATTCGATCGATGCCGCGCCTTGCGGCGGTGGCACCGTATTCCAGTCGAAGTCGATCTTCGCATCTGTGCGAGTCAGAACCGGCGTACCTTCAAAACGATCGTTGCTGAAGTAGCGGCCAACAAAGCCCTGGGCGCTGACGGTGGAAGCTGGCACCAACGACAGCGCGTCGATGAAGTCTATGCGCGAACCTTTCGCCGCACCAGCCCGTAGCCCGTCGAGCACGCTGACGTAGCGCTGCGACGGCACATACGCGCTGCCATACACCTTCGGCGGATCGCCGAGCGCGCGATGGCCGATCACCGCGATCCGAAGCGGTTTGCTGCTGGATAGTGGCAGCACTCGGTCGCGATTTTGCAGCAACACGATGCCTTCGCGTGCCGCGTCCAGCGCCGCCTGTTCACTGCGATGCTCGGGCACAGGGACTGACGCAGGTACTGACGCAATCGGCGACGTCTTAGCGTTGTGAAAGCCGAACAGCAATTGCTGGCGCACAATGCGGCGCAGCTTGTCGTCGAGCGTGGCTTGCGGCAGAGCACCGCTTTGCAGTGCCGCCTGCAATGTGGCCCGGTTCATCTTGTTGCCGGCCGGCATGTCCAGGTCGGTGCCGGCCCGCGCGCCGGCGACGCCGTCGATCACCGAGTCGTAGTCCGATTCGATGAAGCCCTGAAAGCCCCAGTCGCGTTTGACGATGTCGGTCAACAGATGCTGGTTCTCACACGCATACAGCGCATTCAGCTTGTTGAACGCGCACATGATGCTCGCTACCTGGCTGTTCTTGACGGCCGCTTCGAACGGCAGCAGATAAACCTCGCGCAAAGTGCGCTCGTCGATGCGAACGTCGAGCTTCATCCGGTTCAGTTCCTGATCGTTGGCCACCAGGTGTTTGGCCGTCGCCCAGACGCCTTGCGATTGAATGCCGTTGATCAGTGCCGGCATCAGCACCGCGCCGAGGAAGGGATCTTCGCCGGCACCGTATTCGGCCTGGCGTCCGGCGTAGGCAATCCGGTTCAGGTTCATGCCGGGGCCGAGCACGGCCTGAAAACCGGCGGCCTGGGCATCGCGAGCTAGGGCTTGGCCGACATCGCGGGCTCGATCCGGGTTCCAGGTAGCGGCGAGCATGATCGTCGCCGGGTAGCTGACGCCGGGCGGCGATGACTGGCGGATGCCGGCAGCGCTGTCGCTGCCGTAAATGCGCGGCAGGTTCAACGGCGGCACGGGCTTGATGTCCCAGGCACCGGTGCCGCCGATCAGATCGAGCTTCTGCGCCTCGGTCAATTTGGCAAGCAGGCGCTCGACTTCGGCCTCGACGGCGGCCGGTTGCGCAAGCGCGGGTGAGCGGCCGATCAGCTTGTGTATCGGTCGAGTTTCAGCGGCGGCTTGCGCGGCAACGGGTTCCACTATGCCCAACAGCAACAGACTCGTAAACAAGGGCATCCAAAGGCGGTTCATGTTGGCATTGTTGCGCAAAGTGCTTTCGAATACTTCGACCGGCTGACCGCCCGAGATCAAATGTTTGTTGTTGATGATCACCGTCGGCACAGAGTGAATGCCAGCATCCGGGTACATCTGTTCGCGTTCGCGCACTTCGTCAGTGAATTCATTGCTGCCAAGAATCACCAGGCCGACCGCACACCAAGGGCAGGAGACATCGGAGACAAAATCGATTGTGATGGGGTGGGGCATAACAGAGCTCAGTATCTTGAATTGCGTCTTGCGCTAGAGGTCCGCGTCGCTCAAGACCCGCAGCGGCTAGAGCGCTTCGCTTTCGTTACGAGAATCCCGGGGTTGTTGGAGCTTGGCCAAGTCTCGAAGTTGGAAGGAGTTCGCCGCAAGACCGGCGCGATGTCCTGAACGATATACTAATGTCAATATCAACCCATCGCGCGGGCCGCTGCGAGTTCTATGGCAAGTGAGTTCGTCATGACATCTGTTCGCTTATTGGCGCAAGAAAAGCCGATTCCGATCAAGCCAGGTCTGTGGGGAGTGACCTCGAAGAGCGCGACCATGGATATAGCGCGCGCCAGTATGCAAGAGCCAATGAAAGCGATGCCGCCCGAGCAACGCGCGTAAATGGAAAAGCGCATGGCTGGTGGGCTTGGCGCCGGCCGCACTGAATTTAACTACTCGAACCCTGAGACCTATTCGGGGTAATCGATATTAAAAACGCCGAGCGCCCCGATGTTCCAGACCGCTCGGGGGAAATTGAACTGGCCGGCAAGTGATTGTCGGCCGACTGCGGCGATGTGGCACCACGAGTTACACGGACGACTCGGCTACCTGATGGAAAATATGGTTAGGCCGAAGCATCGGCGCTGGAGCCTTTGCGCAGCATTCTGATGGCGACTTACCAGCGCCCTTCAAACAATAAGGCACTGTAATGAACTCAGACAGCGACGAACTCCTTGACGAAGTTCAACGCGATAGCTTCAGATACTTTTTCACGCGGGCGAATTCGAGCAACGGACTGATTCCCGACAGCACTCGAACCGACTCACCGGCAAGTATCGCCACCGTCGGTTTCGGGCTCACCGCCTATGTCATCGCGGTCAACCGTTCATACATGACGCGAGCGCAGGCCGCAGAGCGGGTCGTGACGACCTTGCGCTTTTTTTCCGCAAGTGTGCAGAGCGAAGCGCCCGATGCCACCGGACACAAGGGTTTCTACTATCACTTTCTGGACATGCAGACCGGCCGCCGTGCTGGCGATTGCGAGTTGTCACTGATCGACAGCAGTCTGCTGTTCGCCGGCATGTTGACGGTCGCCACGTTCTTCGATGATGACGACGCTGGCGAGCGTGAAATCCGCTCACTGGCTGATCAGTTGTATCGGCGTGCCGACTGGTGCTGGGCGCTGGCCGAGCGCAAGACTGTCGCCATGGGCTGGAAGCCCGAGTGCGGCTTTCTCAACTATGACTGGGATGGCTACACTGAGTCGATGATCCTCTACCTGCTCGGGCTCGGCTCGCCGACCCATCCGCTGCCGACCACGGTCTATCGCGCATGGTGCAGTACCTACCAGTGGGAGAATCTCTACGGTTTCGAGTTTCTTTATGCCGGCCCTTTGTTCATTCATCAGTTCTCGCAACTGTGGATCGACGCGCGGGGGATCCGCGACGAATTCATGCGCCAGATGGACTGCGACTACTTCGAGAACAGCCGCCGTGCAACCTATGCGCAACGCGAATACGCTATTCGCAACCCCGGCGGGTTCAAGGGTTACGACGCGCGCTGCTTCGGCACGACCGCCGGCGAAGGTCCCGGTGACGCGACGCTCCGGGTCGAGGGCGTGCAACGTCGGTTCGAAGGCTACACCGCGCGCGGCTTCCCGTACGGACCCGATGACGGCACAATCAGCCCATGGGCGGTGCTGGCCTCGATAGCGTTCGCCCCTGAGATTGTCGTACCGACCTTGGCCTACATTCGCGAGCATTACCCGACAACGACGCGCGAGCACGCCTTTCAACGCAGCTTCAACCCGAGCTTCCCCGGCGATAGCGAGGCCGGCTGGATCGCCCCGGAACTGGTCGGCCTGGAGCTTGGCCCGATCATCATCATGATCGAAAACTATCGTTCCGGTCTGGTCTGGGAATTGATGCGTCGCTGTCCGTATCTCGTTCGCGGCTTGCGTCAAGCCGGCTTTCGCGGCGGCTGGCTGTGAGCGCCGCGATCACAAGCGGCGCGCAACCTGGCGACCCGCCCGGCATATTCGAGTTGCAACCGAATGATCTGCATAACGTCAGGCTCGCGGCTCGCGTGCATCCGCCGCATTGGCAAAACCCGACACCCGAAAAACGCTACAACCTGGTCGTGATCGGTGCCGGAACCGCCGGCCTGAACTGCGCAGCGGCGGTGGCCGGGCTAGGCGGCAAGGTCGCGTTGATCGAGCGGCATCTGATGGGCGGCGATTGCCTGAACGTGGGTTGTATTCCGTCGAAGATTCTGATTCGTTCGGCTCGTGTCATGACCGATTTCCGCAATGCTGAAGATTTCGGCGTGCCGCCGCCCACCGGCATCGACACCGAGTTTGGGCTCACCATGGAGCGCTTGCGCCGATTGCGCGCCCGTATCAGCCAACACGATTCGGCCGCCAGATTCCGCGAACTCGGGGTCGACGTGTTTTTTGGCAACGCGCGATTCGTGTCAGCCGAGGCTATCGAGGTCGATGGTGCCGTGTTGCGCTTTGCCAAGGCAGTCATTGCCACAGGTGCGCGATCGGTCGACCCGCGAATTCCGGGCATTGCGGACGTGGGTTATTTGAGCAATGAAACCGTTTTTAATCTGACCGATCGGCCGGCGCGCCTGATGGTCATCGGCGGCGGGCCGCTAGGCTGCGAGCTCGCCCAGGCGTTTCATCGGCTCGGCAGCAAAGTCAGCATCATTCAGCGCGAACCTCGATTCTTGCCGCGCGAAGAACGCGAAGCCGCGCAATTGTTGGCGCAATCGTTTCAGCGCGATGGCATGCAACTGCATTTGAATACCGAAGCCTTGCGCGTTGAACCTTCGCCCCAAGGCAAGATTGTGCATTTACTCAAAGAGGCCCGACCTAGCACGGTCGTGGTCGACGAAATCTTTGTCGCTGCGGGTCGTGCGCCCAATGTCGAGGGCTTGAATCTCGAGGCGGCTGGCGTGCGCTACGACGACACCATCGGCGTACATGTCAACGATTTTTTGCAATCCAGCAATCCGGCAATCTACGCGGCCGGCGACGTCTGCCTGAGCACCCAATACACGCACATGGCAGAGGCGTCGGCGCGAATCGTGGTTCAGAACGCATTGTTCAAGGGCCGGCGCAAGCTCAGCGCATTGATCATCCCTTGGTGCACGTTCACCGATCCTGAGATTGCCCACGTCGGCTTGTATGTGAGCCAGGCGCATGAGCGCGGAATTGCTGTCAAAACCTACACCGTGCCTATGAACGACGTCGATCGCGCGATCACCGATGGCGAAGAGGTCGGCTTCGTCAAGATTCACGTCAAGGCCGGCAGCGATCGCATCATCGGCGCCACCATCGTGGCGCGCCACGCCGGTGAAATGATTAACGAGATTTCGCTGGCCATGGTGGCTGGCGTCGGGCTCAGGACCATCGCCGAAGTCATCCACTCTTACCCGACCCAGGCGGCGGCGATTCGCCTGGCCGCCGACGCCTACAACCGGACGCGGTTGACACCGACCCTCAAGCGCCTAAGCTCGCGTTGGCTCGCCTGGACTCGCTGATCTGTTTGTCAATGGAAGCATGACGGTTTTTCCAGGTTCAGCGATAACGGATGAACTCCAATCACGCAGGTGAATATGTTATTGATCGTTCAAATGGTGACGATGCCTAACATGTCCCCGATCGTGATCTCGGCGATGCTTGTAATGTCCAAGGTGCCGGCCGCTGTCATGACGGTCGCGCTTCCAGTGTTTGCCGTGGCCATGTGACCGTGAATCGTGATCAACTGTCGACACCCTGACCGGTCTAGACGGCATACTCACCGGGCCAGGCAGGCGAGGCGTCGGCAAGGCAATCGGTGGTGCCGGCACCCTTGCGTTGGGCAAACGAGGAAGTTCGGGCAGTCGCGGAAGTTTTCGGGGATCGGGCAGTTCGGGCAGCCTAGGCAAACCAGGCAATTGCGGCGGTGAAAGCCCTTCGGCCTGGCTCACCGGCGGCATCACTGCCAATAACAGCACGGAAACGATGACCCGCAACGGTGCCGTTAAGCCGAACTTCGCAATCGAGTGAAACATCGCCAGCTCCTCATTTCAGGCTTGAGCTGACAGGATCGGTCTAAACCGCCCGCGAACCTAGCGCGGCCGCGACCAGCGGCCGGCGTTGGGCGACCAGCGGTCAGCTCCGCTCACAGGCGTAAACGCGATATCACCGCATGAACACGGCCCCATACCGGCGGTCTTCAGCGGATTGCCAATGATCCACGAAGTGTCTCCATCCGCGTTGGGATAGCAAGCCCAACGCTGCTTACTGAACCGCCAACTGCCCGCGAATCTCGCCAGCCACGTACGGTGCCGGGCTGTGCACATTGAAGTACAGATTCCCGGCTGATAGATCGGTCACATGCTGTGCCGTCAAGGTCGAAGGCGTCGGCCCCACCCAAACATTGGTTCCGGCCAAAAATGTCATCACATTGGCCGGGCCGCTGACACCAGCGGCGCCGGTGTGAATGTGCGCGACGGTCGTGTTGGCCACGTTGTGAGTAATGTACGCGGCGAGCACTTCGCGAGTGTTAGTGTCGAACAGCAGCGTCCCTCGGCCGGTTGCGCTCGAAGCATTCGGCGGCACCTCTTGTGTGCCATTCAGCGGCGCAGAGGCGGCGGTGACGCCCCCATCGATATTGATTCGACCGCGAATCTCGCCCGTGGGATTCGCCGCAGAATGTACGTTGAAATAAAGTTCACCGGCCAGGAAGGCAGCGTACTGGGCGTCAGTGAGTGTCGTGCTGGCCGGCACTGTCGCGGACTTGCTGTCGGGTGCCAGGGTCATACCTACAATGACCGGGCCGTTGGCGGTCGGGTTGCCACTGGGTGCTTGATGAATATGATGCCCGCCGGTCGAAGGCGTGACCCCGCTGAAGGTCATCCCACCGGTTATTTCTTTGGTGTTGGGGTTGACGAAGACAGCACCCCGCCCGGTAGCAGCCGAGGTCACTGGCGGATTTTCTTGCGCGCCGCTTAAGCTTGCCGAGCGAATTGTGACCGGTGCCGAGCTACTGCCGCCGCCACAGCCACTAAGACCGACTATTACAAGCACCGGCAATATCAAACCCAACATGGTATGTCGAACGCTCATTGCATTCTCCCGTTTTGGTAGAAGTAACGCCAATGCGATTGATTTCGCGGCGGGCCTTGAATAATTGACTTTGCAACTGATAAGAAATTACTTTCTATTCCTGTTTTCGAGCTGGTGCAAGCGTAGATTGCAAGCCTGATCGCAGCCAGCGGGGGGTCCGCCTGCCAGTACACAGTTGTCGAGTAGTGTCGCCGCTTAACTGGCAAATGTGCGCGACGATGTCCCGCGCGGCTTCTTTGCAGCGATCAAAAAAGTCCGCGCCTGGCCGGGCTAGTGGCGACGGCGAGCCAATCGGCCACGCCTACATGAAGCTTTACGACGCAGGTGAACACGATGTGGCTAAAACGTTGTCAGAGCGCGATGCCGGTCATCAATCACGATCACGAATTTCTCAACGCGGTCACCGATGTGACCGCGCACATCGAAAATGCCAAGCTAGCTCAAAGGCGTCTATGACGGCAAACCGATGCACCAGCAACTGCTGGTAACTGGCAGCGCGCGTTTGCACTATTTGAAGAAAGGCGGCGATTCCCTGGCGGGGCGCTATTTCGGCATTCGGCTGCACCCAATCTCGGTTCGCGAATGGTGCGACGACCAAGGCTGCCCCAGCGACGATGCTCTGAGTCATCTGTTGGCGCGCGGTGGATTTCCCGAGGCTGTGCTGTCGGTGACCGCGAACGATAGCGATCGTTGGCCAGAGACCTGAGCGCGTCGGCATCAACGATCCATCGCTTTCTGCAAATCCTGGAGGCGCTGTACATCATCTTCACAATCAAGCCGTGGCACAAAAATATCGCACGCTCATTGCTCAAGTCCCCGAAGGTGTATTTCTACGACGCGGGATTAGTACGCGGCGACGACGGAGTTCACTTCGAGAATCTGGTCGCGAATCATTTGCTGAAGTGGTCTCACTTTCAGCGCGACGTGAAGGGCAAAGAACTGGATCTTCATTATCTGCGGACCCGCGACGGCGCCGAAGTCGATTTCGCGCTGGTACAAGCGGGGGCGATTGTGCAGTTGGTCGAATGCAAGCTGAGCGACGTCACAGTGCACTCCGCATTGGCGCGATTTTCGCAAGAGCAGCCCAACGCAAAGGCGCTTGCGCGGGATTGCGATCGAGAAATGATGTTAGCGTCGTTGCCGTAGTTCATGCAGCGGCTGCTGCGACACCGATCAATGAACGACAAATCAAGAAGCTTAATCGGATGCTTGATGAGGGCGTAGTACGGTTTGTAGATTGAGCATATGTATGATGATCATCATGCGAAGAGAAGTGGATACGCGATCCCACTTGGGTCGATCCACGCAAAACTTTTGGAAAGAGGAAATGCCATGAAAGCGTTCATCGTTGATCGCTATGGGAAAGGCAAGAGTTTGCGAGCCGGCGAAGTGCCGGAACCGGAGCTTCGCGAGGACGAGGTCTTGGTACAGGTCCACGCCGCCGGAGTGAACCTGTTGGATTCCAAGATTCGAAATGGGGAATTCAAGCTCATCATGCCCTATCGCGCGCCGTTCGTTCTGGGGCACGATATGGCTGGCGTCGTTGTCCGAGTCGGGTCTCGAGTCCGGCAATTCAAACCGGGTGACGAGGTCTATGCCAGGCCCGATGATTTCCAGATCGGCACATTCGCGGAATTCGCCGCCGTCAAAGAGGACTCCTTGGGCGTCAAACCCAAAAATATTACGATGGAAGAGGCCGCCTCCCTTCCACTGGTTGGATTGACGGCTTGGCAAGCCCTGGTTGAAAGGGGAAAGCTCGAAAACGGGCAGAAGGTTTTCATCCAGGCAGGTTCCGGAGGTGTGGGTACATTCGCCATTCAATTGGCCAAACATTTGGGTGCGACTGTGGCCACAACTACAAGCACGGGCAATGTGGCTTTGGTAAGGAGTCTCGGCGCAGACGTGGTCGTCGACTACAAAACCGAAAATTTCGAGAAGATCTTGCGTGACTACGACGTGGTTCTGAATAGCCAGGACGCAAAGACGCTCGAGAAGTCTCTGAGCGTGCTCAAGCCCGGCGGAAAACTGATCTCCATCTCCGGACCGCCTGATTCCGATTTTGCTGAAGAAATCCATGCGCCTTGGTTTGTAAGGCAGGTCATGCGCGTTCTGAGTCTCGGAATCAAGAGGAAAGCAAAGCGCCGCAACGTCGATTTTTCTTTCCTCTTTATGAAAGCCAGCGGCAGCCAGTTGCGGCAGATCACACCACTCATCGAGTCTGGTGCCATACGCCCGGTTGTAGATAAGGTCTTTCCATTTTCATCAACCAACGATGCATTGGCCTACGTCGAAAGCGGGCGCGCCAAAGGAAAGGTTGTCATCAAGGTTCAATGAATCATCGCCTCAGACGCACCATGCGTCCAGCCCTTGTGTTCGAGAGCGCCTGTTGATACTCAACCTGCCTGACCCGCGTTGGGAATTTGCAGCGCTAACTTAAATGTTCAGTCGTCATAATATGATGATCATCATATTCTATGTTAGAGTTCGACATGGACAGCCCGCCCAGCCGCAAAGAAGTCACCCATGAACGCATCGTCGCGACCGCCGCCCGAGCCATTCGCCGCGGCGGTTTCCACGGCGTTGGTGTCGCCGACATCATGAAAGAAGCGGGGCTGACCCACGGCGGCTTCTACGCCCACTTCAGTTCGCGCAATGTCTTGCTGGCTGAAGCACTCGAGCGTGCTGGCCAAGACAGCGCGGCCCGCGTCAGTGAGGGCAGCGCCGTACGCCAGGCACGCGGCGCCAGTGCCTTGCGCGCCATCGTGGAAGGCTACTTGTCCAATCATCACCTCGGCAATATCGAATCCGGTTGCCCACTGGCAGCGCTTGCCTCTGAAATGCCGCGCCAGTCATCCGAGGTGCGCGAGACATCGGCGCAGCGCGTGCGTGGCCTGGTGGCCGTCGTGCGGCGGGCGCTGCCGAAGGATGCGCCGGCCGACAGCGGCCCGGCGATCGCCAGTCAATTGGTCGGTGCGCTGCAACTGGCTCGCGCCCTTGGCGACAACGCCGAGGGCCGGGCGCTGCTGAAGGCTTCGCGGCGGGCGCTGCTGGCTCAGTACGACCACAAACCGTCCGACTGAACTTATGAGCACTGCAAGCGTCGCCACACCTGTCGCCTCTCGTACCCAGCAGATGCTGCACGAGCCGCTGCTGCCGACATTGCTGCGTCTGGCGACGCCCAATGTCGTCGGCCTGTTTGCCATGACCGTGGTCATCGGCTACGACGGCTACATCCTCGGCCGCCTTGGCGCTGACGCGCTGGCCGGCATTGCGCTGGTCTTTCCGTTGTCGATGCTGATGATGCAGATGTCGGGCGGCGGTATCGGCGGTGCCGTCACTGCTGCCGTTGCACGCACACTGGGCGCGGGGCGCGACGAGGAGGCTGGCCGTGTGGCGCAACAGTCGCTCTTCATCGCGTGCGTGCTGGCCGCCGTGTTTACGGTCGTGTTGCTCGGCTTCGGTCGCCACGTGTTCGCGGCCATGGGTGGGCGCGGCGCCGGGCTCGACGCGGCGCTGGCCTATTCCAACGTCTTATTCAGCGGCGCGATCGTCATCTGGGCCACCAACGTGTTGGGTGCGGTGGTGCGCGGCGCGGGCAACATGTCGCTGCCGGCGCTGATGTTGGTGCTGACGGCATTGATCCACTTGGTGCTGTGTCCCATGCTGGTGTTCGGCTGATGCCCAATACCCGGCCTGGGCGTGGCCGGCGCAGCGGTCAGCCTGCTCGTTGCCAACGGCGCAGCTTCAGTTGGGCTGGCCCTGTACCTGTTGCGCCGCGACGCGGCGCTATCGCTGAACCGATCTGCCTGGCGGTTGCATGCGGCGCTGCTGCGCGACATCCTGCGCGTAGGTTTGCCCGCATCGATGAGCCCGGTGCTCAGCAATGCGTCGATCGCGGTGGCGACCGCCTTCGTCGGCAGCTTCGGCACCGCGGCACTGGCCGGCTACGGCGTGGCGGCGCGACTCGAATACATCCTGGTACCGATCGCTTTCGGCTTTGGCACGGCACTGACGGCGATGGTCGCGACCAACATGGGCGCGGGCAACCTGCCGCGGGCGGTGCGCGAGTTCGGCGCTTCGTATCTGCACATCGTCGGCACCTTCTATGGGCTGTATGGCCTTGGCCTGGCGTTGTTCTTTGCCTCACAGGGGGCAGGTCACATGTTCTGGCCGCTGGTCGGCAGCGCCGCCCGGCTGGTGATCGTCGCGCTGGGCGGCTGGATCTGCGTGTACTGGTTGCAGACTTCGGCGAGCGGCGTGTTCATTGTGGTGGCGGTCAGTCTGGCCGTTTATGGCTTGGTCATCGCCGGTGCGATTAAATTCGGCAGTTGGACGCGGTAGGTGCACAACGAACCATTCGGCCGTCGCAAGCCGGTCCCTGTGAATTCCGGTGCTGGGTAGCACCGGCACGCGTTTACTTTTTCAAGGAAACGAGTATGAACCCAGCAGAAGTTGCGCTCATTGTGGGCGGCGGGCCTGGTATCAGCGCGAGTTGTGCCCGGCTGTTTTCACAGCAGGGCGTGAAAGTTGCGGTTGCAGCACGAGACCCGCACAAGGACGCCTTGAAAGCGCTTGTTCAAGACTATGGCGTCACGCTCGTTTTGTGTGACGCCTCGGTCCCCGAGTCGGTTGCCGCGATGTTCGAAGAGGTGTCGCGTACGCTGGGCGCGCCGAGGCTCGTGGTGCACAACATCGACGGCCGTCCACGCGATGTCTTTCGCAAGTCGATCGCCGAGGTCGACCCGGCGGCGGTGCTTGCCACGCTCACGAACTCCACGTTCAGCGCGTTCCTGGTTGGTCAGCAGGCCGCCAAGAGCATGCTTTCGCTGGAGAGTAGGGACGGTCACAAAGGCACGATCGTGTTTACCAATGCCAGCGCTGCCCTGAAGGGTTATCCGCGCAGTGCGGCGTTTGCCGCAGCCTCCCACGGCAAGGCGGGTCTCGCCCAGAGTATGGCCCGGGAACTGATGCCGCAGGGCATCCACGTCGCCCATGTGCCGATCGATGCTGCGATCGGCTGGGAACGGGCGGATGGAACACGAGCGCATCGCCTGGCGGGTGCGGCCGTGGATGACAACCTGGCGCACCCGGATCGGATCGCCGAGGTGTACTGGCAACTACATCGGCAGCACCGATCGACCTGGGCGTTTGAAGTGGTGCTGCGGCCCTGGAAAGAGAACTGGTAGACCTGCCGGGCGTTATCTGGCAGCTTTAGTTCGAACTCTTAATGCTGCGCAATCAGTGGTTTGGCCCGCTCGACGCGGCTGCGCTCATCCGGGTTATGCATGACATCCCATAAATCGGTGCGCCGCTGAACGTTGAGCCAGAATTCGGGGCTGTTACCGAAAACACGTGCCAGGATTAGCGCCGTCGATACCGTCACGTTACGACGATCGTTACATAGCTCATTGACGTGTTTGCGCGGTACTCCCATCGCTTGCGCCAGCGCCAACTGGGTAAGATTAAGAGGCTCCATGAATTCTTCGACCAGAATTTCCGCCACGGTCGCCGGTTTGCGTTTTGTTAATAGCATGGATCACCTCATTGATAACTGTGGTCGTCCAGATAAATGTTCGTCGCCTCGCCTCGGCTACCATTCCAACCGAATATAAGCCGCCATTGAGTGTTGACTCGAATCGAATGAAGGCCTTTCAAATTGCCGTGCAGCTTTTCAAAATGATTGCTGGGGGGAACCCGCAGATCGTGATCCGTCGTGGCGTCGTCGATCATCTGCAATTTCCGGAACAAACGGCCGGCGAGGTCTGGAGGTATGTTTCTCGACTTGATGTCGTCGATAAAGAACTTTTTCAACCAATCATCTTGAAAGCTGAGAATCATTTCTTGGCTCCACGATGAGTTAATGTACCACTCTATGGTATAACTTGCAATGTACCGCAATGGATATTGTCACGAATCAGGACCACTGTCATGACCCCTGAACAAAATGAGCGTCTGACCCGAGTCGGTCGCGGTACACCGATGGGAGCGCTGTTGCGGCGTTACTGGATGCCGATTGCCGGTGTCTCCGAATTCGAGTCACGCAGCACGAAGCCGATGCGTCTGTTCGGTGAAGATCTGGTGTTGTACAAGGACCTCAGCGGAAGCTTCGGTCTGCTCGAGCGCCATTGCCCGCATCGACGTGCGGATCTCGTCAACGGTATGGTCGAGACGAACGGCTTGCGCTGTCATTATCACGGCTGGTGTTTCGATGCACACGGTGCCTGCGTGTCCCAACCCTATGAGGACACGACCGCGCCCGAGCGCAATTTCAAGGCGCGTATTCAGACGACTAGCTACCCGGTCGAACTCAAGGGCGGCCTGGTGTGGGCCTACCTGGGTCCGGCACCGGCACCCTGTCTGCCCGATTGGGAGCCGTTCTCCTGGAGCAACGGCTTCGTTCAGATCGTTCTGTCAGAGGTTCCGTGCAACTGGCTGCAGTGCCAGGAAAATTCGATCGATCCGGTGCATTTCGAATGGATGCATGAGAACTGGGGACAGCGCCTGCGCAGCGGTGTAACGCCGTACGGCCCAACCCATTTGCAGCTCGCCTTTGAGGAGTTCGAGCACGGCTTTGTTTACAAAAGAATCAAGGAAGACACCGACGAACATAATCCACTATGGACTGTCGGACGCGTGTTTCTCTGGCCCACTGGGTTCTTCCTGGGCGAGCATTTCGAGTGGCGCGTGCCGATTGATGATGTCACCACCTTGAGTGTCACCTGGAAGTTCACGCGAGTTCCACGAGAGCAGGAACCGTATGTTCAGACCTCCATTCCGACCTGGATCGGACCACTCAAGGACGCCGAAGGCCGGTGGATCGACACCCACGTCATGAACCAGGATTTTATGGCCTGGGTCGGGCAAGGTGCCATCGCCGATCGAACCCGGGAACACCTGGGCACCTCGGATCGCGGCATCGTCATGATTCGGCGGCGCTTCGAGGACGACCTGGCCGCGATCGCCGCCGACAAGGATCCGAAAGGGGTGATTCGCGATCCGGCGAACAACCTGCGCGTGTCCCTGCCAATCGCGGAACGCGATGTCGTCGTCGCGGGCCATACGCGCGAACAGATTCTGTCGAATCCGCGACTGCGGCTGTTGTCGACCAGTTATGTCTTCCAGGCTGGGCAACCGCAATCGGTGCGCGAATTGTTCTCGCAGGCGATGGGGCTGGAAGTTCAGGAGTTCAAGGGCCTCGGGGCTGGTCTCGTCGGTCCGCAGACGGTGCGGTCAACCTCCTGAAGTTTGGATGGGCGGCGCTTGCCGTTCAATCAGCGTGAATCAGCGTGAATCAGCGTGAAACACTCGTGTCTTGCCAAATCGCAAAGGCCGCACCGACGCCAGTACCGGCAGCGGTGCGATAGAGCGGCTGATATTCGTGCCAGCTCAGTGGCAATGCATCCACGACGGCGGCCGTCATGATCCAGTTCAGGATCTCGGAGGAACCCGAATGCAGGGCATTGCGCGGGATGGCCCGCAAGGCGGTTGCGTCCTTGTCGAGGAAAGCGGCCAGCACCTTTCGATCAAGTTTTTCGTCAACCACGAAGTGGCTCAGGCCGCCGGATGCTACGACCGCAATCCGCAGATCTTGTGGCGATCGGGCAATCGCGTGAGCCAACGCCAGGCCCATATCATGCACGCGCGCGGCACTGGGAACATTCGGCGGGTAGTAGGTGTTTAGCAGAACCGGCACGACCGGAATACGACGGCCACGCAATAAACGTTTGATGATAAATCCGTAGGCATGCCCGAAGCCCGAGGTCTTCGGGTCCTTGACATCGGCTACGGTTGCGACATCGATTCCCTCATCCATCAGCCCCTGTATCAGCTCGATCGCCAGCGCAGGCGCGCCGGGTAGCCGGTGTGACTCATCCATCAAGTAGCCCCGCCCCATCGTG
>JANORY010000025.1:0-2639 GCA_031415535.1 Burkholderiales bacterium
CGTTGACACCTGGCTGGAACACGACCTGTGCCTCATCGAGACGTGACTTGGCCGACCAGAGCGCGAGATCAAGGCCGCCGAGCGGCGAGCCGCGATAACCCGACACATAGCCCGCCGTATTCAGGCCCGCTTTCCGATCAAGTTCGCGGCGCAGCAGCAACAGGCGGACCAGCGCCTGGTTGCCGCTGATCAACACGCGGCCTTTTTCGAGGGTGAACTTGTCCTCCAAGGTTACTTCGCGCAGCGCAGGGTCGAGGTTTGTTGCCATGGTGTGGGTCTCCGTCGGTCGTTTGGGGTAAGCATACCCTGCCGAAGCTATGGAGATCAGTGGCGCGCAATCGCAGACTTGCGCGGGGTGAACTTTGTATGAGTAGCTGGCTGGTCAAGTTAGGCGAATTCGAACGTGACGATCGCGAGCCTGCTAGTCGGGCGAATCACGCAAGCGTTCCGGAACCTGAGATCATGCCAAAGTCGGTGCGCGCAAACTGATGATTCGATTATTATGAACGCCCAGAATAACCCGACTGGACCGAACGCGTGAGCCCAACTGAAAACGATCAACGTCGGCGCGTGCTGCTCACCGGCGGCGCAACTCTGCTCGCCGCCGCGATGAATGGCACGATGGTCCAGGCCCAGGCGCCGCCCTATCCGGCGCGCCCGCTGCGCCTGGTGGTACCGTTTCCTGCGGGCGGACCCACCGATATCGTCGCGCGGCCCTTGGCCCAGTTGCTTTCGCAGTCGCTTGGCCAACAGGTTGTCGTCGATAACCGAGGTGGTGCTGGTGGATCGATCGGTGCCGATTCGGTCGCGAAATCGGCACCCGACGGCTATACATTGTTGCTCGGTACGGTCGGCACGCATGCCATTAATCCGTCGCTTTACCGCAAGCTGCCCTACGATGCCACCCGGGACTTCACGCCGCTTGGGCTGGTTGCGCTTGCCCCCATGGCCATTGTCGTCAATCCCGCTACGCCCTACCGAAATCTCGCCGAGCTCATCGCGGCCGCCCGCAGTGCGCCTGGCACTCTGAATTTCGGCTCCGCCGGCAACGGCACACCGGGCCATCTGACCGGCGAAATGTTCGCCAAGGCAATCGGCGCAGAACTCAAGCATGTGCCGTATAAGGGTAGCGCACCCGGCCTCACCGACCTGCTAGGCGGGCAGATTCCCTTAATGTTTGATCCGGTGCAATCGGTACTCCAACATGTTCGGGGTGGCAAACTGCGCGCGCTCGCGGTCAGCAGCCTTGCCCGCTCTGCGGTCATGCCCGACGTACCGACCTTGAACGAGTCCGGCCTCAGTGGGTTTGAGGCGACCGCCTGGTGGGCCGTGTTTGCACCCGCCGGTTTACCAGCCGATGTGCTAGCCAAGCTCAGCGCCGAGACCAAACGCGCAATCGCCGACGAAAGTTTTCGCAGCAAACTCGGTGAGCTCGGCGTGCAGCCGGCTGCTGTAGAAGCAATCGCATTTACGGAGTTCCAGCGCGTTGAGCTAAGCAAATGGAACCGAGCGGTACGCGATTCCGGGGTCACGCTTGATTAACCTCGCCCTTGAAGAACCAAAACAAGAACCCAGACAGGCTCCAAGACCATGAAGCTCGATGACACCGAACAGGCCATGCTCGCCGGCGAAATGGGCTTGGCACCGCAAATGGCAATTCAACACCAAATTAAGGTCGGCGACTTCTTCGGTGCCGTGGACTTTGTACCGGTCACGCAGGCGCACATCATGGCCGACACCGAAAGCCTGGGCGAATCCGGCGTTGCATGGCTTGAGCAGCTTGCCCGTTACGCCGATGGCAGCTCGCGTGTGCGCATACCAACCATCACCGACCCACGCGGCACTGACTTCTCGAAGGCCAATGTGCTTAATCAGGCACCCTGGATGCTCTCGCTCGAGCGCCGTGCAATTAGTGCATTTGAGCGCCTCGGTGTCGCAATGACCGACACCTGCATCAATTACCAAACTATCCAGGCACCGACCCGCGGTGAACATCTGGCCTTTGGTGACACCGGCGTTGTCATCTATTCGAACTCGGTCTGCGGCGCTCGTTCGAACTACGAAGGCGGGCCATCGGCGCTGTCTGCCGGTTTGACCGGTCGTACACCAAGATATGGCTTTCATCTTGATGAGCAACGTCAGGCAACCGTGCGCATCCGCTGCGACTGGACACCCACCGCGCTGAATGATTGGGGTGCACTTGGCGGCGTGGTCGGGCGATTGGCCGGCAACTATTGGTCGGTGCCTGTCATTGAAGGGCTGCAGGGCGCGCCGAGCTCCGACGCACTCAAACATTTTGGTGCAGCCATGGCTAGCTTTGGCTCGATCGCACTATTCCATCTCGCGGGCATCACGCCCGAAGCCATCCATATCGAGGATGTCGGTGGCGACAGGCTGCCCGTTGCGCATCACGTCGGCGAGAGAGATGTCGCTGTACTGCAGGAGTCCTATGCGGTAACCAATGAGATCGATGTCGTGGTGTTCTCGGCACCACAACTCAGTCTTTATGAACTGCGTCGAATCGCCGAACTCTGTGACGGCAGAACGTTCATCAAGCCAATGCTCGCGGTGACCAGCCCGCAGATCAAGCCCGACGCCGATCGCTTCGGCTATACAAAACGGATCGAAGCCGCTGGTGG
>JANORY010000026.1:0-2204 GCA_031415535.1 Burkholderiales bacterium
AAAATCGACCAGCACGAATCGACGATTCAGCACCACCTGGATCGGCTCGAATCCAAGCAGACCTACATCGAGCGGCTCGAAGAGCAGCTGCGCCGCATGCAGCAGCATCGCTTTGGCAAGCGCTCGGAGAAGGATCCGGACCAGACCGAGCTGCAGTGGTTCAACGAGGCCGAGTTGGTGGCGGCGATGCAGGCCGCGCAGACGCCCGTCGCCGTGGCTGACGAGAACGAAACCGAAGAGGGCGATGGCGAATTCAGCGATGTCGCCGCGCACCAGCGCAAGAAGCGGCGCCCACGCGAGTTGCCCGCCGATCTGCCGCGCACCGATGTGATTCACGACCTGAGCGAGGAGCAGAAGGTCTGCGACTGCGGTCAGACGCTGCAGCTCATCGGCGAGGACGTGAGCGAGCAGCTGAGCGTCATTCCGCAGCAGTTCTACGCGATCGTGCACCACCGGCTGAAGTACGCCTGTGCGTGCAAGGGGTGCATCCGCACCGCGGCCATGCCGCCGGCACCGCTGCCGGGCAGCCAGGCGAGCGCCCAACTGCTGGCTTATTCGATCGTGGCCAAGCTGCACGACGGCCTGCCGCTGTATCGCCAGGAGGCAATGGCGCGGCGCGAGCAACTCGAACTGCCCCGGGCCAAACTGGCCCGCTGGCACATCGCCACGGGTCTGGCCACGCAGCCGCTGTACAACCTGATCCAGGACGCCTTCTTCGACTACGACATCGCACAAAGCGACGACACCGGTATCCAGGTGCTCAAGGAAGCGGGCCGCGCACCCGAGACCAAGAGCTATCTGTGGATCCGGCGCGGCGGGCCACCGGATAAGCCGGTGGTGTTGCTGGACTACTCGCCCAGCAAATCCGGTGAGACGGCGTACGGGCTGCTCTCGGAGTTCCGAGGCTACCTGGTGTGCGATGCGGCGACCAACTTTAACTTGAGCGTCAAGACGAACGGCTTGGTGCCGGTGTTGTGCAACGACCATGCCCGACGCAAGCTGGTCGAGGCGATCCGAGGGCTGCCCAGCAAGGACCGGGTCAAGGCGTGGGCGGCGGCCAAAGGGGTGGCCTTCTACAAACTGCTGTACCGGATCGAACGCGAGATCTCGGAGTACTCACCGGAGCTGAAGTTGCGCCACCGACACGAGCGCGCGGTGCCGGTGTGGGATGAGTTCATCGGCTGGGCCAAGACGATCGTCCAGGAAGGGCTGGCCCATGGCAGCTCGCGCGAGGCGCTGAAGTATCTGCTCAAACATGAACAGGGCCTGCGCCGGTATTGCGAAGACGGGCGCCTGCCGATCTCCAACATCCTGGCCGAGCACGTTGCCAAGAAGGTGGCGATCGCCAGGAAAAACTTCTTGTTCGCCGACACGCCGGCGGGCGCCAAGTCCACCGCGATGAACTACTGCCTGATTGAGACCGCGCGGGCTAACGGACACAACGCCTTCCAGTACTTGGCCGTGGTGCTCGACGCGCTGCCCAGTGCCGAGTCGCTGGCCGACTACGAGGCTCTCCTGCCGTGGAACGTCACCTCCGACGAAATCCGCCGCCGCTACAACGGGCTGCCCGCGCCGTAGTCGGCGACTGCCACAAATCCGCGCAGCGCGAGACCTGTGCCAGATCGATCGCTTACGCTCGATCCGGCAGTGGCATCGGCCCACTACTTCCGATTGACAATGATCCGTCCAAACACGCGCGCGTTGGACAAGATGCCGGGAACGCATTACCATAATCAACCAGCTTAATAAGCTAGCTTAACTGATTCTGAAGGGATAAATAGTCATGACGATTGAAATAGGTTCATTCCAGGCGAAGAGTCGGCTTTCAGAATTGTTGCGCGAGGTTCAAAAAGGTGCGCGGTACACGATAACCTCCCGAGGCCGGCCGGTCGCGGAGCTCTCCCCGATCGCTCAAGATCAGTCGGCTAGTGCTTACTCTGCAATTAACGATATGCGCAACTTTCCACGTATTCAGGGAATCTCCGATACAGTGATTACTGACTTCATTTCTGAAGGTAGACGCTGAACCTGGTACTTGACGCATCGGCAGCCTTGGCGTGGCTATTTGCGCGCCAGGACGCAACCGAAGCAGCACTCGCAGACCAGATACTCTCGGCGCTAGCCGATCACGAAGCCAGGGTCCCCAGCCTATGGCATTACGAAATTGCAAATGCACTATTGGTCGGCGAGCGGCGACGCGTTCT